>CAKTGW010000048.1 GCA_934561725.1 uncultured Oscillospiraceae bacterium | reverse complement strand
GCACTTGATGAGGAACACAGCAATTGCAGCATCAGTCTGGTCGATATAGCCGAAAGCGATCACTCTGACTACATGAAGCTTTTGGAACAGGAGGGCTTTTCTGTAATCGAGAATATATCAGAGGATGTTAAAGGCCAGGACTATGTTTCTATTGGCACGCTTCTATCGAACGGAGAGAAGGTATTGAGCATCAGCCGTATACCCGACAGCTTAACGATTTATATTTCATTTGAAGAATAAACACAGGTAAATTTACCCCGCACTCCTCTCTCCCGTCAGATTTCATTTGACTTGCAGGCAGATCATGCGCTATGATAGGGGTATCTGATTCGATGGCCGCACTGGCTGTACACGAAAGGATGTTCATTATGAAACAGGCAAGATTTATCCTCAACATCGTTCTGGCCGCCGCTACCGGCATTACCGCACTGCTGATGATCGCCAGTCTGGTGCTCAACTGCATTGAAATGACCTCCGACCGCTGATCCATATTCCGGAGCGCTCCGGCCCGGGCAGGCCGGCAACCTAAAACCAGCCGGAACTCTGTTTATGCAGACGGCAGATTGGATGGACTGAATGAAGAAAAATACAAAAAAATTTGCAAGCCGATGGGGCTTTATTCTCGCTTCTGTCGGCTCTGCCGTAGGCATGGCCAATGTCTGGGGATTCCCGAACAAGATGGGCAGCAACGGCGGCGGAGCCTTTCTCCTGATCTATCTGCTGTTCGTGTTTATCTTCAGCTATGTTGGCCTCCCGTCCGAATTTGCCATGGGACGGCATTCCGCAACCGGTACGCTGGGCACTTATAAAAAAGCCTGGGCCACACGGGGCCCAAGAACCGAAAAGCTGGGCGCCGCTCTGGGGTGGCTTCCTCTTGCCGGCTCTCTGTGCATTGCCATCGGCTATGCTGTGATCGTCACCTATGTGCTCAAGGCGCTGATAGACGCCCTGTTCGGCACGCTGATGACGGTAAATACGGCTGAATGGTTCGGCAGCTTTGCTTCTGCTCCGTATTCTGTTGTCCCCCTCCACATTTTCGTTGTTGTCGGCACATTGCTCACTCTTTTTCTGGGCGCACACAGCATTGAGCGCACCAATAAGGTCATGATGCCGCTGTTTTTTCTGATTTTTCTGGTTCTGGCTGTTCGGGTCGCCATGCTGCCCAACGTGCTGGAGGGATATAAATTCATGTTTTCTCCCCGCTGGGAGGCTCTGAAGGATCCCATGATCTGGATATGGGCCATGGGACAGGCATTCTTTTCTCTGTCCGTCACCGGCAGCGGAATGATCGCCTATGGCGCATATCTCTCCAAGGACGAGGATGTTGTGGGCGTAGCCCAGCACACAGCCCTGTTCGACACGATCGCTGCTCTGATCGCCGCTCTGGTCATCATTCCCGCCTGCTTTTCCTATGGACTGGACGTAGGCGCCGGTCCCAGTCTGCTGTTTGTCACTCTGCCTACGATCCTTCAGGATATTCCTTTTGGCCGTCTGTTCGCCGTGATCCTGTATGTCGCCATGATCTTCGCCGGTGTCAGCTCCCTGCAAAATATGTTTGAGGCTGTAGCCGAATCTCTCTTGCACCGCTTCCCCAGGCTCAACCGCACCATTGTACTTCTGATCCTGTGCGTACTGTGTCTGGGCTTTGGTATCGGCATGGAATCCATAGACAAATGGGGTCCTTGGATGGATCTGGTATCCATTTACATCATCCCCATCGGCGCAACTCTGGGTGCCGTTACCTGGTTCTACGTGATGAGAAAGGACGAGCTGATGACTGCCATCAACACAGGCAGCAAAAAAGCGAGGGGCGAGCTGTGGTACAGCGTCGGCCGGTATATCTATGTCCCCTTTGCCGTGATCCTCTGCTGCGTGGCTCTGTTCATGCACGTTGCCTTTTAGAGCCGTTGTGGCCTGCGGAAAACTCCGCAGGCCACTTTTTCTTCCGCTCCGGACTGCTGAAAAAAATAAAAATTTCCTCTTGACAAACAGAGGGACGCTGATTATAATGACATCAAATTCAATAGTTCAAACCAATGACGGAGAGAAGTAGCCGGCAAGGCAAGCTTTCAGAGAGCCTCGGGTGGTGTGATGAGGCAGTGAGCGGCTGGTGAATGGACTTCGGAGGGCGGACCGAAAGGCTTTAGCTCAGTAGGGACCGACGGGTATCCCACCCGTTATCCATCGGGGCGCGTATAGATGGTACGCGTAAGCGAGCGGACGATTTTTCGTCAATTTGGGTGGTATCGCAGAAGTTTTCAGGCTTTTGTCCCATGTAGGGGACAAGGGCTTTTTTTATATCCTTTTTGTACCGGCACTGCAAAAAGCCATCGCCTCCCAAAAATAAATCATAGATTCTGGAGGAAACAAAAATGAAACTGTCAAACACTGTCAAACGCATCATGGCCGCCGGTGCGGCTCTGGCTCTCTGCCTGTCTCTGACCGCCTGCGGCGGAAACACCATCTCTGAGAGCACCGCCCCCGAAACCAGTTTTCCTGCTCCCGAAAGCGCTGCCCCTGCCAGCTACAAGGTCGCCATTATCAAGCAGCTGGACCACGCCTCTCTGGACGAGATCGCAAATGCCGTTGCCGCCGAGCTCGACAAGCTGGCTGCGGACAACAATGTGACCATTGAGTACGAGATCACCTCCGGCCAGAACGATCAGACCATTCTGAAGCAGCTGTCCGATCAGGCCATTGCCGACGGCGTAAACGCCATCATCCCCATTGCTACGACCGCTGCTCAGATTGCCGCCCTCTCTGCCGAGGACAGCAAGACTCCTGTTGTCTATGCCGCCATCTCTGATCCCGAGGCCGCCAAGGTCACCGGCATCGATTATGTGACCGGCACCAGCGACGCGCTGAACACCGATTTCATCATGGATATGATTCTGGCTCAGAACCCCGATACCGCCAAGGTTGGCCTGCTCTACTCCCTGTCTGAGCCCAACTCCGCAACCCCCATCGCCAACGCCAAGGCTTATCTGGATGGTAAGGGCATTGCCTACACCGAGCAAACTGCCAACACCAACGATGAAGTCATTGCCGCAGCCTCCGCTCTGATTGCCGACGGCGTAGATGCCATCTTCACTCCTACCGACAATGTGATCATGGCAGCAGAGCTTGCCATCTATGAGGATCTGGCAGCAGCCGGCATTCCTCACTACACCGGCGCCGACTCCTTTGTGCGCAACGGCGCTTTCGCCACCTGCGGTGTGAATTACACCGAGCTGGGCGCCCGCACCGCCGACCTGGCCTATGAAGCCATTACCGACGGTATGGACGGCATGGAGGACTACTACCTGATGGACGGCGGCATCATTACCGTCAACACCGAGACCGCTGAGACTCTGGGCGCCGACTACAGCATGTTTGCCGATATGGGCGAGCTTGTGGAAGTCACTACGACCAAAGATTAAGCCCCGATTCCAAATTATAAATAATCCACTGATCCCCCGGCTTATCCGCCGGGGGTATCAGTATGAAGGGAGAACCCGCCCATGCTGATCATTACACAGACCACACTTGAACTGGGCTTCATGTACGCACTGGTAGCCATGGCTCTGTTTTTAAGCTATCGTATTCTGGATATTGCCGACCTGACTACAGACGGCTGCTTTGTTCTCGGCGCAGCTGTCTCTGTCACGCTGACCGCCGGAGGACATCCGCTTCTGGCTATTCCGGCAGCAATGGCCGCCGGGGCCTGCGCCGGCTTTATCACTGCATTTTTACAGACCCGGCTGGGCGTCCCCTCCATACTGGCAGGCATTGTGACCAACACCGGCCTGTACACCATAAATCTGATGGCCATGGGCTGGAAGTCAAATTCCAGTCTGCTGGGGGTGGACACAATTTTTACTCTGCTGCGCCGTTCCGGCATAGGCGGTGACTGGTATGAGCTGCTTCTGGCCGCCGGCGTTACCATTCTGGCCGGTCTGCTGCTCCGGGCCTTTTTGGGTACCCGGCTGGGTCTCTCCATCCGTGCCACCGGCGACAACCGGGACATGGTCCGCGCCTCTTCAATAAACCCCACCTTTACGATCACCGTTGGACTGTGTATCGCCAACGCGCTCACGGCCCTTTCCGGTGCCGTTGTGGGCCAGTATCAGAAAACCGTGGATATCAACTCCGGAACCGGTATCGTTGTCATCGGTCTGGCCTGTCTGATTATCGGTGAAACCGTTTTGGGCCGCCGCACCATGACCAAGGGGATCATCGCCGTTATGCTGGGCTCCATTATTTACCGGTTTATCTATGCCATTGTATTCTATACTAAGATCGTACCGGTGGACTGCCTGAAGCTGCTCACCGCTATTATTGTAGCACTGGCGATCGCCGCCCCCAGCATAAAGAACTGGGCCGCTTTCCAGAAACGAAAGCTGACTGCCCGCACCGGAAAGGAGAGCTGAGCCCATGCTGGACATCAAAAACATTTCCAAGACCTTCAATCCCGGTACCGTCAACGAAAAAAAGGCTCTTTCCGGTCTGAATCTTCATCTGGGCAAGGGCGATTTCGTCACGATCGTAGGCTCCAACGGCGCCGGAAAAAGCACGCTGTTCAATGCCGTTGCCGGCAGCTTTTATGTGGATGACGGCTCCATCGTGGTAGACGGCCATGATGTTACCTTCATGCCCGAGTACAAGCGCGCCAAGCATATCGGCCGTCTGTTTCAGGATCCCCTGAAGGGGACCGCCCCCAATATGACTATCGAAGAAAATCTGGCCCTGGCGGCCGGCAGCGGCGGCTGGTTCTCCGCCCTGACGCAGAAGGACCGTGCGCGCTTCCGCGACCGTCTGGCTCTGCTGGATATGGGACTCGAGGATCGGATGCGGCAGCCCGTGGGGCTGCTCTCCGGCGGTCAGCGTCAGGCGCTGACTCTGCTTATGGCCACAATGAACCCGCCCTGGCTCCTGCTGCTGGATGAGCACACCGCAGCACTGGATCCCGGTACCGCCGAGAAAGTCCTGGCGCTGACCCGCAGCATCGTGGCAGACTATGGCATTACCTGCCTGATGGTCACACACAACATGCATCAGGCGCTGGAGCTCGGCAACCGGACGCTGATGATGTCCGACGGCCGCATTGTGCTGGATATCTCCGGTCCGGAACGCGCCGGTATGTCCGTAGCGGATCTGCTGGAGCGCTTTAAAACCAGCGCCGGCACCGAAATGGATAATGACCGCATCCTGCTGAGTTGACTTTACCCTGCTTGTACTATATAATAATAGTTACCATTATCTGCAGACAAGGAGGCACACTATGAATATTGGCTTTATCGGCACCGGTGTAATGGGCACCGGTATGATCCGCAATCTGCGCAAAGCCGGCTTTAACGTGGAGATCTATGCCCGCAATCCTGAACACGCCAGACATTTGACCGACGAGGGCATCCCTCTGCACGGCAGTGTATCTGCTCTCTGTGCCGGAAAAGATGTACTGATCACCATTATCGGCCGCCCGCAGGATGTGGAAGGCATCTATCTTACCCCCGGCGGCGTGCTGGACAGCATGGCTCCCGGCAGTGTAGTGATCGACATGACCACCAGCAGCCCCAGCCTTGCGCAGAAGCTCTACGCCGCAGCCAAGGAAAAGAGGATCTCTGCACTGGATGCTCCTGTTTCCGGTGGTGCCGAGGGTGCCCGGGACGGGACGATGACCATCATGCCGGCAGGTGACGAGGAGACCGTTCAGCGCGTTATGCCTCTGTTTGAGGCCATGGGCGGCAGTATCTTTTATATGGGCGCTCCCGGTTCCGGTCAGAGCATGAAGCTGGCTAACCAAGTTGCCTGTGCCGGTGTAGTCGGCGCTCTTCTGGACGCCTGCTCCTATGCCGACACACTGGGCATTGACCGGCAGAAAATGTTTGAGGTACTCGTTACCTGCACATCATCCAGCCGTCAGATGCAGATCATGTATCCCCGTTTCCTCAGCGGCAATTTTGAGCCGGGCTTTATGATCCGCCATTATCTGAAGGATCTGGGCATTGCCAGAAACGAAGTGGAGTCCCGCGGCGGGCAGCTGCCTGTTACCGATCTGATGTATGGCTTTTATGAAAAAATGGTTGAAAACGGCCTGCAGGACAAGGATTTTTCTGCAGTCGTAGAAAATTGGAAATAAGTCAATCCTGCCGGAGTCTGTTGGCTCCGGCAGTTTTTTCTGCACAAAAAAGCTAAAAAAGCTATAATGAATTGCTCAATACGCCAATTTTTTGATCTTACCTTGATTTTGTTCTGACTTTCATGTATGATACTGAATTGTGTGAGCAAGATATATAGATCCGCCGGTATGGGGCGGATGTTTCTACCGGCTGCCTTCAGCTGACTATATCGCGCCTTTTACCGGGTGGATATACTCTGATTCAGCCGTATTTTTCTGCCCAAATGAGATTTGGAGGTACTTAAATGAAAACGGATGTTGTGATCATCGGCGCCGGCCCCGCCGGTATTTTTACCGCAATCGAAATGCTCCGCCGGGGCAGCAAGCGCAAAATTGTGATCGTGGAAAAGGGAAAAAGCATAGAGTCCCGCCATTGCCCCAAGCACAAGACCGGAAAATGCATGAACTGCAAGCCCTACTGCCACATCACCACCGGCTTTTCCGGTGCCGGTGCTTTCTCTGACGGCAAGCTCAGTCTGAGCTATGAGGTGGGCGGCGACCTGCCCACACTGATCGGTGCGGACAAAGCGCAGGAAACGATCAACTACACGGATAAAATCTATCTGGAATTCGGTGCGGACAGCCATATTGAAGGACTGGGCAATACGGAAGAGGTGAAGGCCATCCGCCGCCGGGCCATTCAGGCCGGTCTGAAGCTGGTGGACTGCCCCATTCGCCATCTGGGTACAGAAAAAGCACAGAATCTCTATCTTGCCATAGAAAAATACCTTCAGGCCCAAGGCGTTGAGATCATTTTTGGCTATGAGTGCACCAATCTGCTTCTGGAGGGCAACATTTGCCGCGGCGTTACCATTACAAACGGCAGTGACGAACAGACTATTCTGGCCGGGCACACCGTAGTTGCTACCGGCCGCCGGGGCGCCGACTGGCTGGAAAAACTCTGCGCAGAGCACAACATCGCCCATCAGCCGGGCACCGTGGACATCGGTGTCCGTGTGGAGGTGCGCAATGAGATCATGGAGACGGTGAATAAGGTGCTCTATGAGTCCAAGCTGATCGGCTATCCCGCCCCCTTCAAAAACAAGGTGCGCACCTTCTGCCAGAACCCCGGCGGATTTGTAAGCCAGGAGAATTATGACAACGATCTGGCCGTGGT
>CAKTGW010000047.1 GCA_934561725.1 uncultured Oscillospiraceae bacterium | reverse complement strand
GCAATAGAGAGGGCCACCTGTGCATTCTGCTCAACCAGCAGGATCGTAGTTCCGCTGGCGTGAAGCTCACGGATAATGTCAAAGATCTGCTCAACCAGGATCGGAGCGAGACCCATGGAAGGCTCGTCCAGCATCAGCACAGCGGGCTTGGACATCAGTGCCCGGCCCATGGCCAGCATCTGCTGTTCACCGCCGGAGAGCGTTCCGGCGATCTGACGGCGGCGCTCCTTCAACCGGGGGAAGCGCTCATAAATATCGGCGATACCGCCCTCGATCTCGCTGCGGGGACGGGTATAGGCTCCCATCTCCAGATTCTCCTCAACGGTCATCTGAAGAAAGACCCGGCGGCCTTCGGGCACCTGAGCCAGGCCGTGCTCTACGACCTTATGCGGTGCAACGCCGTGCAGATTCTTGCCCTTGAACTCGATCGTGCCGCTATGCGGATGCAGCAGACCGGAAACCGTGTTCAGCACCGTGCTCTTGCCGGCGCCGTTTGCACCGATCAGGGTAACGATCTCACCCTGATTGACCTCAAAGGAAACACCCTTTACGGCATGGATGCTGCCGTAATAGACATGAATATCATTTACCTGCAAAATTGCCATGATTATGCCTCCTTCTTCTTGCCCAGATAGGCTTCAATAACCACAGGGTTGGCCTGGATCTCCTCGGCGGTACCCTTGGCAATGACCTGGCCGAAGTTCAGCACGCAGATGCCCTCGCACACGCCCATGACCAAATTCATGTCGTGCTCGATCAGCATAATGGCAATCTTGAAGGTATCACGGATATAGACGATGTTCTCCATCAGCTCGGCAGTTTCAGAGGGGTTCATACCGGCAGCAGGCTCATCCAGCAACAGGAGGCTGGGACCGGTGGCCAGAGCGCGGACGATCTCCAGGCGGCGCTGTGCGCCGTAGGGCAGGCTGCCGGCCTTGGCATCAGCCATGTCCTGCATATCAAAGATGCTCAGCAGCTCCAGCGCGCGCTCGTGCGCGGCACGCTCCTGCTTCCAGTAATTGGGAAGGCGCAGGATGCCGGTAAGCATGGAGTACTGCTCCTGATTGTGCAGACCGATCTTTACATTGTCCTCCACTGAGAGGTTGGAAAACAAGCGGATATTCTGGAAGGTACGGGCAATGCCCATACGGTTGATCTGTGTGGTATTCTTGCCGGCGGTATCCAGACCGTCCAGCAGGATCGTACCACGAGTGGGCTGATAGACCTTGGTGAGCAGATTGAACACCGTAGTCTTGCCGGCGCCGTTCGGGCCGATCAGGCCGGCGATCTCTGTCCGGCCAATGGTCAGGTTAAAATCGTTGACCGCTTTCAGTCCGCCGAAGTCAATACCCAGATGCTGGCACTCCAGGATCGGAGATTTATCAATATCGCGCTCAGGAATAATAGAGTGACTGGGCACGGGGACCATCTTGGGCTTTTCAAATTTCTTAGCCATTGACTTTCTCCTCCTTTCCGGAATGGAACAGGCGGCCGAACAGATTCTTAACTGTATCACTGTTGGTAGCCAGCATAACAACGATCAGCACTATGGCATAGATCAGCATACGGTAATCGGCAAAGCTGCGCAGCAGCTCGGGCAGTACATACAGCAGTGCGGCTGCAATGATAGAACCCCACATATTGCCCAGCCCGCCAAGAACCACAAAGACCAGGATCAAAATAGAGGTATTGAAGTCAAACTTGCTGGCAGCTAGGTTGGAGTAGTTCAGGCCATACAGTGCGCCCGCTGCGCCAGCCAGTGCAGCAGAGGTGACAAAAGCCATCAGCTTATACTTGGTAACATTGATTCCAACGCTCTCGGCAGCAATACGGTTATCGCGCAGAGCCATAATAGCACGGCCGGAGCGGCTGCGGACCAGATTGAGGATGATGATCAGAGTAAGCATAACGAGCACAAAGCCCGCAGTGAAGGAAGCGATCGTAGTAGTACCGGTAGCACCCTGTGCGCCTTTGATAATGGCGAAGCCGTCCTCATTCAGGCCCAAATCGTTGATCGTGAGAGTACCCTTTACATTGAAAGCAATGTGAAGGCCATTGGAATCATAGCCCACCAGCAGGCAGGTCATGATCTCCTTGATGATCTCACCGAAAGCCAGAGTAACGATAGCCAAATAGTCGCCCCGCAGGCGAAGAACAGGCACGCCTACGATCACGCCTACGATCGCAGCAAAGAAAGCGCCCACCAGCATGGCGATCGCCAGCCGCAGAGGGACAAAGGGGATCGCACTCTGCAGACTCATTGCCGCAATAATGCCGGAAAAAGCACCCACGCTCATGAATCCGGCATGTCCCAGACTGAGCTCACCGAGTATGCCCACCGTCAGGTTCAGAGAAAGAGCCATAACGATATAGCAGCAGATGGGCACCAGCTGACCCGTAAGGGAATTGGAGAGAATGCCGCCGTTCTTCAGAGCGGTGACAATAATGAAAGCTGCGATCACGCCGAAATATGTGGCAAAATCCACCGCAGTGGTCTTTTTGATTTTCTTTCCGAGCATACCGGCCACCTCAGACTTTCTCGGGCACATACTTGCCCAGCAGACCTGCAGGACGCACCAGCAGGACAATGATCAGCACGGCAAACACGATGGAGTTTGCCAGCTGTGTGGAAATATAGGCCTTGGCCAGCGCCTCGATAATGCCCAGAAGCAGACCACCCAGGAAAGCGCCGGGAACGGAGCCGATTCCGCCGAATACGGCAGCGGTAAAGGCTTTGATACCGGGCATGGAGCCGGTAGTCGGCATCAGGCTGGGATTAAAGGAGCACAGCAGAACGCCGGCGATAGCTGCCAAGGCACTGCCGATAGCAAAGGTCATGGAGATCGTTGCGTTGACATTGATGCCCATCAGCTGAGCTGCGCCCTTATCCTCGGAGCAGGCACGCATGGCCTTGCCCATCTTGGACTTGTTGATAAAGGTAGTCAGACCCACCATGATAACAATGCAGGCTGCAATGGTAAGCAGGCTGACATAGCTGATAGAGAGCTGGCCGCCGAACAGCTTCAGCACATTGGGCTGGCCGTCCGCATTCACAGAGGGAATGATAGGGGTATACATTTTAGGTGTTGCGCCCCACAGCAGCAGCGCGGAATTCTGAAGGAAATAGCTCACGCCAATGGCCGTGATCAGAACTGCCAGAGACGGTGCGCCGCGCAGAGGCTTATAGGCCAGCCCCTCAATAATAACGCCCAGTACCGTGCAGACGACAACAGCCATCAGAATACCTACCCACACGGGCAGACCGAAGCTGGCCGATGCGAAAAAGGATACATAACCGCCCACCATAATAACGTCGCCGTGGGCAAAGTTCAGCATCTTTGCAATGCCGTATACCATGGTATAGCCCAGAGCAATGATCGCGTAAACGCTGCCAAGGCTGAGGCCGCTTACCAGATACGAGAGGAAAACCATTCAACACACCTCTTCTTTTCTATGTTTGACACTCTTCTATAGCGCCCGGCAAAACCGGACCATTTCTCCCGGCTCTGCCGGGCGCCATAGATAGCAGGATTGGCCGCAGAGAGTTTGCAACTCCCTGCAGCCGATCCACTAAAAATTATTTCTCTTTTCAGATACGTCAGGGAGTGACGTATACGCCGTCCTCGATAACAACGGCCTTAGGAGCCTTGGAGACCTCACCGGCAGCAGACCAGGTCATGGCATCTCCGGTCAGACCATCGAAGCTGATCTCGGTCATGACAGGGATCAGAGCCTCGCAGATGTCAGCAGCGGACATATCAGGCGTGCAGCCGGCCTTCTCCAGAGCGGCAGCCAGGATATATACTGCATCATAAGCGTCAGCAGCGAACTGGTTGGGAACCTCGCCGTAACGAGCCTCATACTCCTTAACGAAAGCGACAGTTGCATCGTCGGTAGCAGTTGCATCGAAGGGGGTCAGCAGCATGACGCCCTCTGCCAAAGAGGTGTCAAAGCCGGGCATTGCCAGAATTCCGTCCATACCGTCAACGCCGAAGAAGGTGGGAGCATAGCCCATGGCCTTGGCCTGAGACAGGATGACTGAAGCGGGCTGATAGTACATAGGCAGGAACATCATGTCAGCACCGGCGGCCTGAGCGGCACCCAGCTGAACGGAGAAGTCGGTAGCGGTATCCTTGGTGAAGGTACCCTCATAGACGACCTCCAGGCCCTTGGCAGCAGCCTCGGAAACGAAGGTGTCGTGAATGCCCTGAGAATAAGCGTCATCGTTGCGGTAAATCACAGCGACCTTGGCATCGGCATAGTGCTCGCTCATGTAGTCAGCGGATGCAATGCCCTGGTTGGGGTCGGTGAAGCAAACCTGGAACACGTTGTCCTTACCGGTCAGAATGTCAGGAGAAGAGCCAGAGGGAGTCAGCATAAATACGCGATCCTCATAGGCCTTGGCAGCAACGGTGATGCAGGCGCCGGAAGTGACGGTACCGGCCATGACCTGTACACCCCAATCCTTCAGAGCGTTGTAAGCGTTTACGCTCTTCTCGCCGTCAGCCTCATCATCCTGGGGCTGGAACTCAAACTTAACAGCGCCGTCAGCTGCGTTGATCTCATCAACAGCGATCTTGATGGCGTTCATGACTGCGTTGCCGTAAATAGCGGCATCGCCGGTCAGAGGGCCGGAGCTGCCCAGCTTAAAAGCTGCGCCGGCTTCGGGAGCGGTGGACTCAGGGGCACTGGTCTCGGGAGTCGTGGACTCGGGAGCCTTGCTTTCCTCCGCGTTGCCGCCGCAGGCGCTCATACCGAGCACCATGCACATGGCAAGCAGGAGGGCAAGAACACGATTCTTTTTCATTGTTATTACCTCCATAATAAATTTTCAAAGCTGATCGGCTTATTTCCACGCCGCACAGGCTGTCGCGTCCTGTGTTCCGACATTTTTACCTGGAAATAAGTTAGTGGAATTATAACACTTTGCATTGATAGAGTCAACGCACATTTTCACAAAATCTCACAAAAATTCAATCTTTCCTTTTGTCAGCTTGCCGAAATCCCGGCGCCAGCACATAAAGTTCAGCTGTTCCGGCATATTTTTTCTGGAAAAGGAGGTGCATTTATGAAATCAACAGAGCTCTATGAAGCCGCACTCAGCTATGCCGATGAGCTGGAGCTGCGGGAAATTCTGATCGAAGCACTCCGCGAGCTGCTGGAAACCCTATGACGGGCGCAGCGCTCTACATGCGGCTGAGCCGGGAGGACGGAGGCGCCGAAAGCGCCTCCATTGCCGCCCAGCGACTGCTTCTCCGCCGCTGGGCCCGGGAGCAGGCTCTTCCGATCGCAGGTGAATACGTGGACGACGGCGTATCCGGCACGACCTTTGACCGTCCGGCCTTTCGTCTCATGCTTCGGGACATTGAAGCCGGGAAAATCAACACCGTTCTGGTCAAGGATCTCTCCCGTCTGGGGCGGGACTATATTACAGCCGGGCAGTTCACCGAGCTCTGGTTCCCGCAGCACGGAGTACGCTTTGTCGCCGTCAACGACGGCTATGACTCCAACCGCCCCGACACGGACATTGCTCCGCTGAAAAACATTATCAATGAGATGTACGCCCGGGACATCAGCCGAAAGATCCGCTCCGCCCTGCAGGCGCGCATGACCGCCGGACAATTCACCGGTGCCCGGCCGCCCTATGGCTACCGCCGCAGTGCAGCCAACCGCAGCCAACTGGAGCCCGATCCGCTGCAGGCCGCCATTGTCCGGCAGATCTTTGCATTGGCCTGCGCCGGACACAGCCGCGGTGAAATTGCCGCTATCTTGAACGGTGCGCAGGTCGCTGCCCCCAAAGGCGGACTCTGGTGTGCGGCCACCATCGGCAAGCTGCTGCGTGATCCCGTATATCTGGGCCATCTGGCCCAGGGCCGCAGCACCAAGCCCAGTCTGAAAAGTCCGCGCAGTCAGCCCCGGCCGCCCGAGGGCTGGATCCTTGTGGAGAACACTCATGAGCGGCTTGTTGAGCCCGAGCGCTTTCAGCTGGCGGGAGAGATGATCTCCGCCCGCCGAGCCGGGCCTGCTTCCGGATTTGAAAATATCTTTTCCGGTCTGGCCTTCTGCGCCGACTGCGGACGCGCCATGTCCACTGTCGGCAGCAGGGGCAGCGGGTGTGCAACGTTGGCCTGCGGCGGCTATAAAGCCGGCGGCCGTACCGCATGCAGCAGCCATTTTATCAGCTATACCGCCCTGTACCGTCTGGTGCTCGATCAGCTCACCGCTCAGCTGCGCGTATTCCGTCCCCGTATTGATGAGCTGGCCCGCACCGCACTTGACCGGCTGCCGGAGGAGCGCTTCCGTGCCGGACTGCACCGCCAGCTGGATGAAACGGTTTTGTCCCTCTCCCGCATCTATGCAGATCACGCCCGGGGCATGCTGGATGCCGCCGCCTTTGACGCCCTGCTGCTCCGCTGCACCCATCAGCGCGCCGCACTTCTGGCAAAACTGGATGCCGCAGAGGCCGGGCCGTCCCTTTCCCGTGCCAAAGACGCCGCATCTGCGCTCCTCCGCCCCGAAGTGCTCACCCGCCCTCTGCTGCACCGGTATATCCGGCGCATTCAGGTCCATCAAAGTGAACGGTCCGGCACAGTAAGAAGCCAGCAGATCGATATCTGCTGGCGCTTTAAACATACGGACGGCAACTGAGCATGTGCATGGGCTTTGGATGCAATGCCGCAGGAGTAGTCGGCTGCCGGATCATTGATTCGCCGCGGGAGCGCATGGCCGCCATGCTGACCAACGCGCTGGTACCCTGCAACGGCCGCTTCCCGGCATTGATTGCCATAATCACAGTATTCTTTGCCGGCAGCGCCGCCGTCGGCGCTCTTCTCCTGGCCGGACTGGTCTCGCTGGGCGCAGCAATGACGCTGCTGTGCTCCCGGCTTCTGACGGCGACCGTACTGCGGGGGATGCCCTCGTTCTTTGCGTTGGAGCTGCCTCCTTACCGGCGTGCGGATGTGGGGCAGATCCTGCTCCGCTCGCTGCTGGACAGGACGGTTTTCGTGCTCGGCCGCGCGCTGGCCGTAGCGGCACCTGCGGGAGCTCTGATCTGGGGATTGAATCAGCTTGGCCTGATCTCCGCGCTGTCTGCATTTCTGGATCCGCCGGGACGGCTTTTAGGGCTGAACGGTATGATATTGCTGGCCTTTATTCTGGGGCTCCCGGCTAACGAGATCGTTATCCCCATTATTCTCATGTGTGCGCTCTCCCAGAACAAGCTGACCGAATATGCCTCGCTGACTGAGCTGGGCAGCATTCTGCGCAGTGCGGGCTGGACCTCAAAAACTGCCCTTTGCTTTCTGCTCTTTACCCAATTTCACTGGCCCTGTTCCACCACTCTGCTCACGATCCGGCATGAGACCGGCTCCTGGACATGGACACAGCCTCCAAAGCGGCAATAATTTTCCTCCGGCACAAATTCCGGAT
>CAKTGW010000046.1 GCA_934561725.1 uncultured Oscillospiraceae bacterium | reverse complement strand
CTATTTCCACAGCTCAAACTCTAACAGATATTGAGCTTCCTCATCTTGAGATAGCATAAAAAGATCCGCACAGCTCTCATAAAGCTGTGCGGATCTTTCATTTTATCCCACCAATGCCGCCAGCGGCAAAAGCAGGAGCAAGCCCAACAGATTCATGCCCGTAAAAAACAGAAGGTAGCGCCCGACCCGGGCGCCGGGTGAAGCTGCATACAGCTTCAGTGCGATCAGGCTGGCCAAAGAGGCCACCGGTGTTCCCAGGCCGCCGATATCCGTACCCAGCAGCATAGCCCGCCAGTTTTCTGTCATGGGAGCCAGGAGCACTGCCGCCGGCACATTACTGATCACCTGGCTTGCCGCTGCCGCAGCAAAGAGTGCATTTTTCTGCATCAGCTCTTCCAACAATCCGCGCACTGGCGCCATCCGCCCCAGATTTCCGCTGAATATGAAAAAGCAGACAAATGTGGCCAGCAGCGCCCAGTCTATCCGGCGGAAAATTCTTTTATCCAGTCCAAACAGCAAGGCCGCCGCTGTGCCCGCCACCCACGGCCAGTATACCAGGCGAAGCACTCCGGCAAGACATAGGGCAAACAGCCCGCAGCCGGCCAGCAGCTTTTTTCTGTCCGGCGCCTCAGCCGGCAGATCGACCTGTACCGTCCCGGCGCCATCCCATAAAGCAGGCAGGAGCAGCAAAACGCTCAGCGCCGCAAAGGGCAGGATCAGACGGAAAAAATCTCCCGCCGTCAGGCTGTAGTGGGAAAATAAGAACAGATTCTGGGGATTCCCCACTGGTGTGGCCATGCTGCCTAAGTTGGCCGCCAGCGCCTGCAAAACAACGATACGCCCCAGCGCATCTGTCCGCCCCAGTGAAGTGAGCACCAGTACGGCAAAGGGGACGAAGCTCAGCAGTGCCACGTCGTTGGTGACCAGCATACTGCCGAAATACGGCAGCAAGACCAGTTCTGCAAAAACGCGTCGTGTACTTTTTTCTCCTGACAGCATTTTCTGAGCCAGGATCCGAAATGCGCCGCCAAGCTGAAGGAGAGATACTGCTGCCATCAGCGAGAACAGCGTACCTAACACCCGAAAATCAATGTACTCTGCATATCCTCTGTCCGGCGGAATAAATATGGCCGAGGCCGCCGCACATACAAAAGCAATGCTCAGCACCGCCTCATGGCGGATCCAGCTGAATATTTTTCTCGCATTCTTCATCTTCAAGTCTGCTCCCGAACTGCAATTTGAAAGGCTCCCCTTATGGGGAGCCTTTGCTTATTCATATAAACGGCGCTCACTGTGCTGCAACACAGGGCTTTCCGTCCGCCATTGTCAGATGAACAGAACCCGCCAGTCCATGACGGTGATCCACCAGCTCGGCAGCGATGGGATCCTCCAGCTCCTTCTGGATGCAGCGGCGCAGATTCCGCGCGCCATACTGTGCGGAATAGCTCTTTTCCGTGAGATAATCCACGATGGTCTCATCCCATGTAAGCGTCATGCCCTTCGCGGCCATGGCATCCCGGAGCTCACCCAGCATCAGCCCGGCAATAGCCCGGAAGTTTTCTTCGGTCAGCCGGTTGAAGCAGATCACCTCGTCCACGCGATTGATGAACTCGGGACGGAGAAATTCCCGCAGTGCCTTCATGGCACGGTCCTTGTCCCGCTCGTTTTGACTTGCTCCAAAGCCGATGGCGCCGGAGCTGCGCTCACTTCCCGCATTCGTCGTCATAATGACCACTGCGTTTTCAAAATTGACTGTGCGGCCCTGTGCATCGGTAATACGGCCATCATCCAAAATCTGCAGCAATACATTGAGCACATCCGGGTGCGCCTTTTCGATCTCATCAAACAGAACCACACTGTAAGGCCGGCGGCGGATCTTCTCTGTCAGCTGGCCGGCTTCATCATAGCCCACATACCCCGGAGGCGAACCAATGATCCGGGAGACCGAGTGCTTTTCCATGAATTCGGACATATCCAGACGAATCAGGGATTCCGGTGCGTTGAACAGATCTGCCGCAAGGCGCTTGACCAGCTCGGTCTTGCCTACGCCCGTGCTGCCCACAAAAATAAAGCTGACCGGCTTGCGCTTCGCGCCCAGCCCGATCCGGCTGCGCTTGATTGCGGAGCAGACTGCCTGCACGGCCTCGTCCTGTCCCACAATATGCTGCTTCAGGCGTCCGTCCAGCTCGGACAGCCGTTTGAATTCATCTGTGCGAATGCTGCTGGCGGGGATCTTGGTCCACAGCTCGATCACTCTGGCCAGATTATCCGGGCCGAGGCTCGGACGGCCGACAGACTCCAGACGGCTCTGCTCATCCGCCAGCTGCATATCCCGGCTGCGGATCTCTGCCAGGCGCTCAAAGTGCTGCTCCTCTGTATCCGCCAGCAGAAGCTCGCGCTCCTTGTCCAGGTCCGCCCGTTCCTTGAGTACCTCGCTCAGGCGTTCAAGCTCACGGTTTTTCAGATTCACATCCGAACAGGCCTCATCGATCAGGTCGATCGCCTTATCGGGAAGGAAGCGGTCTGTAATATAGCGTTCGGACAGGGTCACCGCCAGGCGGCACATTTCCGGCGAGATCGTCACACCATGGAAATCCTCATAGTAATGGGCAATACCCTGAAGGATTTTGGCAGCATCCTCCAGTGAGGGCTCCGCCACTGTTACCGGCTGGAACCGCCGCTCCAGAGCCGCGTCCTTTTCAATGTGCTTGCGGTATTCTGCAAAGGTCGTGGCACCGATGACCTGGATCTCGCCGCGGCTCAATGCAGGCTTCAGAATGTTGGCCGCATTCATGCTGCCCTCAGCATCTCCGGCGCCTACGATATTGTGCACCTCGTCGATCACAAGGATAACATTGCCCTGCTTGCGGATATCCTCGATCAAGGCCTTCATGCGGCTCTCAAACTGGCCGCGGAACTGCGTTCCGGCCACCAAAGCAGTCAGATCCAGCAAATAGACCTCTTTGTCCCGGAGCTTATAGGGCACCTTTCCTTCAGCGATCCGCTGCGCCAGCCCTTCAGCAATGGCTGTTTTGCCCACACCGGGTTCACCGATCAGGCAGGGATTATTTTTCTGCCGGCGGTTCAGGATCTGGATCACCCGCTCCAGCTCTTCGTCCCGGCCGATCATACGGTCCAGCTTACCCTCGCGGGCGCGCTGCGACAGGCTGATACAATAGTTTTCCAGCGCCTTGCGTTTGCCCTTGGCCGGCTCCTTGCCCTCGCGCCGCGGCGGAGGCGGAACTGTACCTTCATGCTGATTATTATTTTCCTCTGTCTTTTCCGGGGCATCCATATTGCCCATCAGACGGCTGAGGAAGGGGAAGGTCGCTGTTTTTCCATCGTCATTGGAATTATCTGCATCCTCCTCCGGGATCACAGGCACACCGCCCAGTGCTTCCAGCGCTTCGCTCATCCCACCGGAGAGATTTTCCAGCTCCTCATCGGACAGGCCCAAATTCTGAACCAGATCCTCCACCGGCTTGATCTTCAGCTCACGGGCACAGTTCAGGCAGAGCCCTTCCGTGATATTTTTTCCATCCTGTATTCTTGTCATGAAAATAACTGCAATATTTTTCTTGCAGCGTGAACAGATTCTGGGTTGCATAGTAAACTCCTGTTCTGGCGAATATGCCGTTAAATACCGAGATATGCTGCGAGCATATTATGATTCATCAAAAACTTGAGCAGCCAAGTGCCTTCAAGCATTCCATCCGGGAAGATGATCCCCGCAAAGCGCAGCGTCCAGGCTATGACCAGGCAGATGAGAAAGCCCTCGATCAGGCCGCATACGGCGCCGCCCACTTCGTTTCCGCTTCCCAGATAGGGAATACGGAAGCTGAGATTCGTTATGTTGCCAAGGACTGTGAGCACAATGGCACACAGCAGGAAAAACAGCAGAAATGCCGCCGCAAAGGCTACCTTGCTGCACACAATTTCTGTCAGGCTGTCGGACAGAGATGCATCGTTTTCCGCGGCATAGCGCACCGCCTCCTCCGCAGCATCCTTGGCCGCATCAGTGCTCAGGCCCAGACTGTGCAGCGCATCGGCCGAAGCCGTCTGTCCCAGATCCGGGCTCTGCTCCAGCAGATCGGCAATGGAATACTCGCTGTCATCCACGCCCAAAGCAGCATAAACGCTTTTTGTAAGCAGCTTATCCGTATATCCGCTTGCAAAGGGGCGCATTGCCGTAATGACCTCCTGGGAATAGGCATTGGACAGGGCATTTCCCACCAGAATGGAGATGACCAGTACCAGTATGCCGCCCACGCCCATGATAAGCCCCTTTTTGTATCCGTTCCATACCGAAATGGCGATCACTGCAACAAGGGCCAGATCCAGCAGAATTTTCATATTTTTCCTCACTTCCTGTGCATTTCTGCGGCACGTGGCCAAAATACCGTAGCCGCAGCTCTCTCTGTTATGACGTTCAAAGGGATATATTTGTTCTCGATCGTATATAAAGTCTGCATATTATCGTCCAATATCAGGACGTTTTCGCCCATGATCAATACCGGCCGGAGGCCCGCTCCAAAGCTCAGGATCCTTCCATCCTCAAATGCCGCACGGACCGAGCCGTCCGGCTCCAGAAGTGCAGCTCCCGCAGCCGTCTGGACGCAGATGCTGCCGTTAAAAGACTGCACCGCTCCAAAGGGCTCCGTATAGGAACCTGTGCACTTTCCTGTCCAGTCAAAAAAGTACAGGGCATCTTTTCCGGAAGCGCAAACGCCGTCTTTTGTGGGATACAAATGCATCCCGGCCGTGGCCTCCGCTCTGGCGATCTCCTCTGTCCCGGACATAAAGACCAGCGCATCCTTCACAAGCAGGCATGCCCGTCTCTCCGCCAGCTTCAGCTCAGTACAAGTGCCGGAGGCCAGACAGCGCATGAAAAGCGGCTCTGCCTCCTCATAAAACGTAACTGTGCAGGGATAATCGCTTCCCTGACGTGAAACGGCCACCCGACGGCTGCAAACATCCAGCGCAAGGATCCGCCCTGATGCCGGTATCTCTCCAACGAGACCGCCGCCATCATACAGCAGAACACTTTCTCCGGCGCAGACCGCCAGCAGATTTCCGGATGAAGCGCTTTTCTCCGGATCCAGACGCCTCAGTTCCTCAAAAATCAGTGTACCCTCCGGATCATAGATCTCAATACCGGAGAAGCTCAGCGCCGCAAAGCCTCCATCCAGAGACAAGGTCTGTACCGCATCGTGCCGCAGCTGAACAAAACATTCCTCATCTGCCCGCAGGCAGTCCGCAGCGGCCATCAGGGCCAGGCAGGCCAGGATCAGCATTGCAGGTGCGCGCAGCTTTTTTTCGACAGTTTTCAAGAGCATCTTATCATCTCCATAAGAGATAATATACACCCGCAAACCGACGAAACGCCGCGAAAGCTCCCGCAAACGGCTACAGCATCATTTTTCCGGCAGGTCCATCATACCACACTCGGGACATGTACAGTCCCTGCGGCGGCATGGTCGGTCCTGTCAGACGGCGGTCGCCCTTTTCCAGCAAGGCCGGGATCTCTCCCGGCTCCAGCTTGCCGTGCGCCGCATACACCATGGTGCCCACAATTGCCCGGACCATGTTATAGAGAAAGCCGTTGGCGCAGGCCGCGATCTCGATCAGCTCTCCCTGCTGTCGTGCGCGGCACCAGTAAACGGTGCGCACAGTCGTTCGGGTCTCTGTGCCCAGACTGCGTACAGCCGCAAAATCATGCGTTCCCTCAAAAGCCCGTCCGGCCTCTGACAGCCGCTCAAAATCCAGCGGCGAGGGGTAGAAGCATACGCGGTTCTGCCAGAACGGATCCCGGATTCGGCTGTTGTGAATACGGTAAACATACTCCTTTTGTATGCAGGAGCCTATGGCATTAAAGTCCTCCCCCACTTCCACTGCGTCATGCACGGCAATGTCCATGGGCAGCCGTGTATTCACGGCTAACGGAATACGGTCAATGGGAATACGGCTGTCCGTATGGAAATTCGCGCAATAGCGCAGGGCATGCACCCCTGCATCCGTGCGTCCGCAGCCCGTTACCTTTACCTTGTGTCCGCAGACTGCGCTGAGGGCCTTTTCCACCGTTTCCGCAACGGTGATCTCCGTCTTCTGCACCTGCCAGCCATGATAGGCCGTACCGTCATAGCTTAGGCGCAGGGCAATATTGCGCATCATACAAATACCCCCATCCGGCGCATGACCAGCATCAGCAGCAGGATCACGCCGCCCAGAGCCATGGCAATATAGTCCCGGTTGGCCATGGACAGCTGCTTCATACGGGTACGGCCCACGCCGCCGTTATAGCAGCGGCATTCCATAGCCGTAGCCAGTTCGTCCGCCCGCTTAAAGGCACTGACAAACAAAGGAACCAGCAAAGGCAGCAGCGCCTTTGCCCGCTGAACCAGTCCGCCCGTATCGAAAGACGCGCCCCGGGCCTTCTGAGCCGACATGATCTTATCCGTCTCGTTGATCAGCGTAGGAATAAACCGCAGAGCAATGCTCATGATCATGGAGATATCATGTACCGGCACCCGAACTTTTTTCAGCGGAGACATCAGCTTCTCCATGCCGTCGGTGATTGCCAGCGGCGATGTGGTATAGGTGAGCAGGAAGGTACCGCAGACCAGCAGGACAATACGCAGCAGCATGAAAGCCGCCCGGCGCAGGCCGTCCCAGGTAAGATGCAGGACGCCCAGCTCAAAGATCACATCCTCGCCGGCCGTGAAAAACGCATTGATAAACGCCGTGAGTGTGATCACAAAAACCAGAGGACGCAGTCCGCGGACCATTGCCTTGGCCTTGACATGGGAAATGTGCATGCAGACCAGCAGTACAGCCGTCATAACAGCGTAGGCTGTAAAGGAATTCACCAAAAACAGGGCAATAATATAAATAAAGGTCAAAATCAGCTTTGTCCGGGGATCCAGCCGGTGTGCAATGGTCTTTCCCGGAAAATACTGACCCAGTGTGATATCCTTCAGCATACTCCGGCCTCCTTCTGCGCCAGGATCGCCGCCTGAAGCTGCTCCAGCGTGAAGAGGCCCCGCGGCAGATCTATGCCGCGTGCACGCAGTGCACGGGCAATTTTGGCCGCAGCGGGAATGGAAAGCCCCATGGATTCCAGCTCTTCATCGTGGGAAAAGATCTCCCGCGGCGTATCCAGCATGGCAATACGGCTGCCGTTAAACACAGCCAGACGGTCGGCAAACCGGGCCACATCGTCCATGCTGTGGCTCACCAGCAGTATGGACGCACCGGTGGCATCCCGGTACCGGATGATATTCTTCAGGATATTTTCCCGGCCGGCAGGATCCAACCCGGCCGTGGGCTCATCCAGGATGAGCACCTCAGGCTCCATGGCGATCACGCCGGCAATGGCCACCCGGCGCTTTTGTCCGCCGGACAGCTCCAAAGGCGATGCCTGAAACAGGCTCTCATCCAGTCCGACAAATTCCGCGGAACGCCGGACCCGGCGGTCGATCTCCGCCTCGTCCAGCCCCATGTTTCCGGGGCCAAAAGCAATGTCCCGCCAGACTGTCTCTTCAAACAGCTGGTACTCCGGATACTGGAACACCAGCCC
>CAKTGW010000045.1 GCA_934561725.1 uncultured Oscillospiraceae bacterium | reverse complement strand
CGGGAGGTCCAGTCAAAGCTCATGGCGCCCATACGCTCGGCAAGGCGCACGGCGTAGGTCTTTTTTTCAAGGCGATGTGCGATAAAATGAGGGCGGGAGAGGCAGTTTGTGACCACATGGCTCAGCGCAAAGCCTACAGCAGCATTTATCCCTGTGCCGCGGCGTTCGCTGCGCTGGGGCTTCATGGTCAGCTGGCCGCGGAGAATGTCCGGCGCATTGCGGCGGAACCAGGAAACGGTGAAGGGGTCAAAGCTCTCCATGCACAGCATGCCGTGATAACTGCGCATAAGCTCTAGTGCTTTGGAGCAAAGCGCGGTGCGCTCGCGGATCGGCTTGAACTCCACCAGAAGGGGGACTTGGCCGTCGATCATGGCGAGAACATCCGCAAACAGAGGTATGCGTTCGTCGGTCCCCTTCAGTCGGTAGGTCTGAAGCTCGGCGTAAGTAAGGCAGCTCAGACGGACGTCTACGCCGCACATACGCTCCAGATTGGCATCGTGGAAAACGACGACCTGCCCGTCTCGGGTGAGCTGAAGATCCAACTCAATGCCAAAACCGCCGTCGCGGGCGGCACGGAATGCAGCCATGGAATTTTCAGGGATCCCCTTTGTTATATCATGCAGGCCGCGATGAGCCCAGTTCAGTCCGGTAAAGCTCTGCCTTGCAGCGGCTGGAGCGCGTTCCGGTGCGACTATATAAGCGGCAGTGGCAGCGGCCATGCCGACACTCAGAAACAGATTGATCAATGGTAATCACCCCTAATAAAGTATTCTACACTGAATAGATCAATACGTCAAATCTGTATATTTATTTTATATCACGAAGTATTAAGAAAAAAGACAACAGAAGATTAAATTTCTTTAAAGAAAAACGCCTCAGACTATTTAATAGTCTGAGGCGCAGTATTTATTCTGATTCGGTTCAGCGAATGACGAAGTTGACAGCAGTGTCGCCGGGGGCACCTTTGCCGAATTCGTAGTCCTTTCCGGGAAGGACTGCATTCAGCAGAATGCCGGTAATAGCGGCTACGGCCAGACCGGACAGGCTGATGGTGGCGGTGCCCACGGTGAAGGAGACGGCACCGGAATAGTTGATACCGATGGCCAGAACCATGATGAGTGCGGCAATGATCACATTGCGGCTGTTGGTGAAGTCGACCTGATTCTCAACCACATTGCGCACGCCCACGGCAGAGATCATACCATAGAGCACCATAGACACACCGCCCATGGTAGCGGTGGGCATCACGGAGACCAGTGCGGCAAACTTGGGACTGAAGGAGAAGCAGATGGCCAGCACAGCGGCAATGCGGATGACGCGGGGGTCAAACACACGGCTCAGAGCCAGAACACCGGTGTTCTCACCGTAGGTGGTGTTGGCCGGAGCACCAAAGACAGAGGCCAGAGAGGTGGCCAGACCGTCACCCAACAGGGTGCGGTGGAAGCCGGGGTCCTCCAGATAGTTGCGCTCACAGGTGGAAGAGATGGCGCACATGTCGCCAATGTGCTCTACCATAGTGGCAATGGACAGAGGCATGATGGTGATTGCAGCGTTCAGAAGCAGAGAAGTGTCCAAATCGCTGCGGCTGAACAGGCCGAAAAGTGTATCCTGTGTTTTGAAGGGCAGGCCGATCCAGGCAGCATCACGCACGGGAGTAAAATCGATCTCGCCCATGACTGCGCCGACAATATAGGAGCCCACAACACCCAAAAGGATGGGGATGATCTTGATCATGCCCTTGCCCCAGATGTTGCATACCACAACAATGGCGATAGCGACGATGGCGATAAAACAGTTGGTGCGGCAGCTGGTGATCGCAGTGGAGCTGAGCGTAAGTCCGATGCAGATGATGATGGGGCCGGTGACGATGGGCGGGAAGAACCGCATGACCTTGCGCGTGCCGAAGCACTTGAACAGGGCGCTCAGCAGAACATACATCAGTCCGGCACAGGCTACGCCGAAGCAGGCATAGGGCAGCATCTCTGAGTTGGGGATGTTGAATACGCCCGGCTGATTGGGGTTCTCAAGCATGGGGGCGATGGCGTTGTAGCCGCCGATGAAGGCGAAGGAGCTGCCCAGGAATGCGGGAACCTTTCCCTTGGTGAGCAGGTGGAACAGCAGTGTGCCCAAACCTGCAAACAGCAGTGTGGCAGAGACGGACAGACCCGTCAGTGCAGACACCAGCACGGTAGCGCCGAACATGGCGAACATGTGCTGGAAGCCCAGAATGAACATTTTGGGCGCGCCCAGTGTTCTGGCGTCATAGACGCCGGTCTCGTTTTGCATAAAAAAACTCCTCTCTCTCCGGTCCGGGATCCGATCCTGAAAAACCAAAGAAAGAAGAGAAAAAGGGAATGGAAAACCAGCCCCTGGTTACTTCAATTCGGGTTTTAGGGGATAGAATGCTCTGGACACAAAAACAGGAGCGCGGAAACCAGTCATCTTGCAGAAGCAAATCGCCATGGTCAAGCACTCCCTTCAAAATATTTTCTTGCCTATTATAATCGCCGGAGGGGGACTTGGCAAGAGGAAAATACAGAAAATTTGTAAAAAAGCGATTTATTATAGGGAATTCAGCGGAGCTGATTCTGCCTGCGGCGCGGATAGGGTTCTTTTATATCTGTAAGCCCCAGAAGATAGTCGACGCTTGTGTTGTAATAGCTGCATAGCCTGATCAGAACGTCCGTTGGAATATCTCTTTTTCCCGTCTCGTAGTGAGAATAGCATACCTGAGAGCATTTTAAATATTCTGCCATCTCCTTTTGCAACAGATCTCTGTCCTCCCGCAGATCGCGAATCCTGCTGTACATTTTGTGCCTCCCTTTCATCATATCCGGAATACACAAAAAGTATAGGTAAAACAAATTGTTATCTTGAAGTATAAAACAAAATGTTATATAATAACAAAAAATACCGCACCGAGCGGCAGAAAGATTAAAGGAGAATGGACAAATGAAACGATGGATCACAGCATTGCTGGCAATGGTGATGTGTCTTGGACTGGCGGCCTGCGGAGAAAAAGACTCCGGCGGAGCTCAGGAGGAAAAGAGTCTTGTGCTCGGAGAGACCTGCTCTGTTGCGGAGTATGCAGACTTCACTCTTGTGGGTATCGAAACGACAGATAAAATAACAGCATCCATGAACAAGAATAATTACTATGAGAACAACGAATCGGGGCAGACCTATATTGATGTTGTATTTGATGTGACCAATACCAGCTCCGGAGAACTGGACAGCGAAACAATGGTAGAGGCGACTGCGGCGGATGAAAACGGGACGGTGTATCCGTGCAAGCTTTATGTTGTTGAAAAGGAAGATATGACATGGGTTTCAACCTATGAAAAAATAGCGCCGCTTTCGTCTGTACGTTTCCATGCGGCGATCTCCGTACCGGCTTCCGGAGATAAATTTTCACTTGGTTTTGATTGAAACGGCAGCCGGTATATTTATGATTACACGATGGACACAACGGTGAAGGATACGGTTGCTCTGAATGTCGGCGACGTGATCGGTGATGAGGAATATGCAACTCTGGAATTTGTCGGAGCCAGATTTGCAGACCGGCAGGAGCCGTCCAATACGAGCAGGACATATAGCTATATGGAGGTTAAAAATTCTGACAGTACCTATTTGATTTTGGAGTTCAAGCTGACAAATTATCAGGCAAATGAAAAGAAGATAGACAGCTTTATCGGAGCGAATGCGACCTTTATGGAGAAATATAAATATTCCGGCGTGACAGTCAGTGAAGATACAGACCAGAGGGGCATAAGCGCCTATAACAGTGTTTCTCCTCTGGAAACAGTCCGGGCGTTCGTTTTGCTCGAGGTTCCCAAATCTGTGGCAGACAAGGAATACAGCGCTGAGGTGTGTTTTAATAAACAGTTCTATACTGTTGTCGGTTGACATAATACAAATATTAATGGAAAAACACTCCGGAGAGGATTTTAATCCTCTCCGGTTTGCCTTTTTTTGGAAACATCTTTGCCGGGGCCGGGGGAAGTGAATTGAAATCTTATGGGAAGATAAAAGAGGGAACTGTCAGTTTGGCCCAGGCAGACAGGCTTTACCCACGGGGCGGACATGGGTCGGCCGCGTGTCTAACAGATAATCTGCCGAGATATTATAGAGCTTACATAGAGTGACAAGATGACGGATGGGCAATTCATTTGCGCCGCGCTCATAACGGGCATACATAGTCTGGGAAGTTCCCAGTACCTGTGCCACTTGCTGCTGAGTCAGATCATTGTCCTCCCGAAGAGCGCGCAGCCGATGCAGATTCATAGCAACACAACTTTCTTTAGGGTTGATATGTAGTGTTGCAATCATATAATAGTAAAGATATTTACTGTTGACTTTAGTAAAAATCTTTACTATAATGGAGAAAAAAGAAAGCGAGGAATGAATATGGTATGTCCAAAATGCGGCCGGGATATTCCGGAAGGTGCAAATTTCTGTCCCGGCTGCGGAGAAACTTCTGGAGTGGGGGGAGAGAAATCGCAGACAACTTCATCCTATAATGTGCTATCCATTGTTGGACTCGTGGTGTCATGCGTGTCGCTGCTGTATAACTTTTTCGGACTCATGGGAATTGCGGGTGTGATCTTGTCCGTCATCGGCTACCGGCAGATACAGAAAAATGGAGAGCGGGGAAAGCCGCTGGCGCTGATTGGGATTATCCTCGGCGGTGTTTCGACGCTGCTTACGTTGATTGCGCTTGTGTATATGTCAAAGGCAATGGGCGTTTTGAATGGAGTTATTCAGACTTTCTCAGCTGTTCATTAAAACACTGATGAGGCTTTTAGCCGTCATTTGTCTGGTAAGTAAATTCCTGGATATAAATAAGCCGGAGAGGATATTAACCCTCTCCGGCTTATATTTTTTATGGTTATTCTTTTTCGAAAACATCCTTGCCCAATCCACAGACGGGGCAGACCCAATCCTCGGGAACCTGTTCCCAAGGGGTACCGGGGGCAATGCCGTTATCCGGATCACCGGCGGCGGGATCATAGACATAGCCGCAGGGGCAGACGTACTTGTCCATTGAGAATACCTCCTGAGAGCAGCTTATTTGCCGAAGTATCTGTTCAGCAGGCCCTCAAACGCCTTGCCGTGACGGGCCTCGTCGCGGGCCATCTCATGGACGGTGTCGTGAATGGCATCCAGATTCAGGGCCTTGGCGCGCTTAGCCAGATCAAACTTTCCGGCGGTAGCGCCGTTCTCGGCCTCAACACGCATCTCCAGATTCTTCTTGGTGGAGGCGGTTACGACCTCACCCAGCAGCTCGGCAAACTTTGCGGCGTGCTCGGCCTCTTCGTAAGCGGCTTTCTCCCAGTACAGGCCGATCTCGGGATAACCCTCGCGGTGAGCGACGCGGGCCATGGCCAGATACATACCGACTTCGGAGCACTCGCCCTGGAAATTGGCGCGCAGATCAGCGATGATATCCTCGGGAGCACCCTCGGCAACGCCGACAACGTGCTCGGCAGCCCAGGTTCTCTCTTCAGACTGCTCTACAAACTTGGATGCAGGAGCATGGCAGACGGGGCAGGACTCAGGGGCGGAATCGCCTTCGTGAACATAACCGCAAACAGAGCAAACGAACTTTTTCATAGAATTTTTCCTCCAGTAATTTTCAGTATAGATTTATAGTTTCAGGTATTTGAAGCGCGGGAAGCTTCCTGCGCGCTCAGACAATCTTTGCACAGACCGGTAAAAGCTACACACTCGCTTTGGACAAGGCCGCCGATGGCTTTTTCAACGTCTGCATAGTGGTCGGCGGCGGAGAAGGACAGATCCAGATCAATGATCCGGCTGCATGCAGTGCAGATGAAATGCGGATGGGGGTGAACATTGCCGTCATAGCGTTCCTGGCCGGCAACATTGCCGACACTGATGATCTCGCCCTGCTCCAGAAAGAGATTCAGATTCCGGTAAACGGTTCCGAGGCTCAGATCCGGATAAGCGGGCTTCAGACGGCTGTAGATCCATTCGGCCGAGGGATGTTCCTTTGTGGAGCAGAGCAATTCAAGGATCGCTGCACGTTTTTTGCTGTATTTCCGGCCGGTTTGAGTCATAAGCCTCCTCCAATTTAATAACGAGAATTGTTATTGTTTTCTGTGCTCATAATATAACACGGATAAAATGATTTGTCAAGCGAAAATAATAATTATTATTGTTTTTATTTTTTAGCCCTTATATTGGCTACTGCCGGTTCATCAAACCGACAGTAAAATACGGGGCCATGTACTCTCCGAGCGGAAATTTGTGGTGCGCAGCTTGTGGGAGCAAATGGAAAACTCTCCGGTTCGGCGTACCGCCGAGTCACATCTCCTTATACATGGGAGAGCGGGCAGAGCAAAAAGCTCCTCCTGATCAACAAGAGGAGCCGGATTCAATCTTGAAAAAATAGGCCGCGCCGGAACAGAAACAGGTGAAAGAGCTATTTGCGCCGGATGTTGGATGAGATCTCACCTAAAGCCTCGGCGGCTTCCATTTCGCAGCTTGGGCTGCGGGCCATGTCGCAGAGGCTGACCATGCCGATCAGACGGCCGTCATCCACCACGGGCAGGCGGCGGACCTGATCCTGCGACATGAATTTTACTGCGCTTTCTACCGGCTCTGCGGGAGAGGCGGTGATGATCCCTCTGGACATGATCTCGCTGATGCGCGTAGTCCGGGGGTCGCTGTCCGCTGCAATGCAGCGCAGAACGATATCCCGGTCGGTGATAATACCGCGCAGGCGCTGCTCACGGTCGGTGACGGGAAGCGCACCTACGTTATACCGCTTGAGCAGGCGGGCGGCGGCGATCACGGGCTCGTCTTTGTCCACAGAGATCAGACGGCTGCTCATAATGTCACTGATTTTCATAGTGTTTCCTCCTTTGGCAAGTACTGTTATTATCCTCGCCGGCGGAGAAATTTATACCTGCGGGTTTCAGGCGATTTACTATATTTAATGTATGGTCTGACTGCTGCCGGTCAACTCCAACAGCGCGGGAGAGACGGCGTCTGCAAACAGGCGGACTGCGGTGATCGCTTCGGTCAGCGTATTTCCGTTGCTGCCGACCTCAATGATCAGTGAGCCGGTGGTGAGCTGCTGATTATACCGCTCCTTGCGGATGGCAAGCGGGCGCATGAGCGTAGGATATTTTGAGACGGCACACTCCTGCATGAGCAGAGCCAGCTTCAGATTTTCCTGCCAGTTCGGGTGGCTCAGGCCGTTCTCACCGGTTCCCACCAGGAGCATGATCTGGGAGCACACGGTATTTGGGATCGCCGCCATAGTTTTATAGACGGTATCCCGGTCACCGATGGCGTCCCGGTGCAGGTCGATAACGATAGGAATATCGGGATATTGCTGCAGGCAGGCCTCTACGGCTTCGCCGCTGCGGGTGTAAGAGCCGGTATAGCTGGGGTAATCATAGAGATTTGTATCATGGAGGACGCGCAGTCCCTGTGCTTCAAAGGCCTTGGCCAGCTCATCGCCGACGCGGATCATATTGTGTTCGCAGTCGGTAGTGCGGGCATAGTCGGATTCCTCATACTCCCAGCCGGGCTCGGAGGTGTAGGATTCGGTGCCATGTGTATGCACGATCAGGA
>CAKTGW010000044.1 GCA_934561725.1 uncultured Oscillospiraceae bacterium | reverse complement strand
CTGGTATACTATGACAAAAATTGATATTGTTTCCGGCTTTCTCGGTGCCGGTAAAACGACCCTCATTAAAAAACTTCTCGCTCAGGCTTTTAACGGCGAGAAGCTGGTTCTGATCGAAAATGAATTTGGTGAGATCAGCATCGACGGCGGCTTTCTGAAGGATTCCGGCGTTCAGGTGTCTGAGATGTCTTCCGGCTGCATCTGCTGCTCCCTGGTGGGAGACTTCGGTAAGGCTCTGCGGGAAGTGCAGGAAAAATTTTCTCCCGACCGCATTCTGATCGAGCCTTCCGGCGTCGGCAAACTCAGCGACGTGATCGTTGCTGTACAGAACACCATTGCCGACGTCCCCGAAATGGTTCTGAACAGCGCTGTTACTGTCTGCGATGCCACAAAGGCCAAGATCTATATCCGAAACTTCGGTGAATTTTATAATAACCAGGTAGAGAGCGCCGGCACCATTATCCTCTCCCGCACGCAAAAGCTCAGCCAGGAGAAGCTGGAGGCTGTAACTGCCATGCTGCGTGAAAAGAATCCCCATGCCGCCATTCTCACCACTCCCTGGGATGAGCTGGATGGCAAGGTGATCCTCTCCGCCATGGAAAAGGTCTCCTTGGCTGATGAGATGCTGGAAAAAATGCGTGCCGAGCACGAGGCCGACGAGCATGAACATCACCACGATCACGAGCACCATCATGATCATGACCATGAGTGCGATGACCCCAATTGTTCCTGCCACGAGCATCATCATGAGCACGACCATGACGACCATGAACATGAGCACCACCACGATCACGAGCATGAGTGCCATGATCCCAACTGCTCCTGCCATGAGCATCACCACCATCATCATGCCGACGAGGTCTTTACAAGCTGGGGCCGTGAAACACCCAAAACCTTCTCCGAGGCCGATATTGAACGCATCCTGACTGCACTGGACAGCGGCAGCTATGGCAAAATTCTGCGAGCCAAGGGTATTGTCTCCGCCGGAGATCACTGGCTGGAGTTTGACTATGTTCCCGAGGAGCACGATATCCGCAGCGGCTCACCGGATTACACCGGCCGCCTGTGCGTTATCGGTGCTGAGCTCAACGAAGCTGCTCTGGCTGAGCTGTTCGGCCTGTAAAGGGGGCTATATATGGAAATCCCCGTATATCTGGTCACAGGTTTTCTGGATTCCGGAAAGACTACCTTTATTAATGGTATTCTGGAAGACGGCTTTGCCCGGAACGACTCCACGCTCCTGCTGTGCTGTGAGGAGGGTGAGATCGAATATGGATCTGCCGCTCTGAGTAATGTATCCGTAGTCTCCGTGGACGAGGAAGAGGAACTGACCGAGAGCTTTCTGAAGGAATGTGAGCGCAAGTATCACCCCGCACAGATTCTGATCGAGTACAACGGCATGTGGTCGCTCGAGCGTATCTGCACAAAAATACTCCCTAAAAATTGGGTACTCTATCAGATCCTTACCTTTGTTGACGCCCCCAGCTTTGAGCTGTATGTGAAAAACATGGGACAGCTCATGATGGAAAAGGTAATGAACGCAGATATGCTCGTATTCAACCGCTGCACCGACGAGCTGCGCGACTCTCTGCGCGCCCGTAATCTGCGCATGGTGAACCGGCAGGGAGAGATCTTTCTGGAATATCCGGATGGCAGCAGTGAGCCCTACGCCACCGGCGACGAATGTCCCTTTGATCTGGATAAGCCCATTATTGACATCCCGGATGACGATTACGGCCTGTGGTATGTTGACGTTATGGATCATCCCGAGCGTTATGACGGAAAGACTGTACACATGAAGCTGGTCATGGCACATTCCTCCCGTTATCCCGGTGCACATTGCCCCGGCCGTTTTGCCATGGTCTGCTGCGAAAATGATGTACAATTTCTCGGACTTCTGGCTAAGGGAAAAAATCTGGAGCGTTACAAAAACCGTGAATGGGTGGAGGTCACCGCCGCGGTGAGCGTTGAGGAGCATCCCGCCTATCAGGGAAAGGGACCGGTCCTGAACATTACCTCTATTGCGCGCTGCACACCGCCTTCCAATGACGTTGTCAGCTTTTAGTTGTCTGCCCGCTCCGGTGCAGCAGCTTGTACCGGCTTCGGATATCTTTCCCGAAAATGCATAAGCTGTCTTTAGTCAACCGTTTGTTTCTAAAGGAGAACACATTATGTCTGTACACACGATCACAAAAGAAAACTTTGAGCAGGAAGTCCTGCACTCCGATAAAAAAGTCCTTCTGGATTTCTGGGCCACATGGTGCGGCCCCTGCCGCATGGTCTCCCCTTTGGTCGATGAAATTGCAGAAGAAAATGACGATCTTTTCGTTGGTAAGATCAACGTGGATGAGCAGCCTGAGTTGGCTGCCGCCTTCCACGTAGAGAGCATTCCCCTGCTGGCCGTTATGGAGAACGGACAGCTCGTCAACGCCGCTGTTGGCGCCCGTCCCAAGGAGGATATTCTTTCTCTGCTTGGTAAATAAAAAGCACCGCATGGTTCTTACCATACGATGCAAATAGAACCGCCGCCCTCTCGGGCGGCGGTATTTTGTTTTATTCCGCTGCTGTCACTGTCTCCAGCCCGGATGTATTCTTTTTCTTTCTGCGGAAAATATGACTCAAATTATCGATCACCGAGTAATACACCGGCGTGAAAATCAAAGTAATGATCGTAGAGATCAACATACCGCTGATCATGGTCACACCCATATCGCTCATCATCTCGTTGGAATCTCCGATGCCCAGAGCCATAGGGATGAGTGCCAGAATCGTCGTCAAGGTAGTCATCAGTACAGGCCGTACACGCAGCGGGCAGGCATGCAGAATAGCCTCCTCGCGGCTCTCTCCCCGTTCGCGGCGGATCTTGATATAATCCACCAGAATGATCGACGCGTTGACCACTGTACCGGCCAGCATGATCAGCGCCACAAAGGAGATCATGGAAATATCCCGTCCTGTAAGCGGCAGGGCAAACAGCGCACCGGTAAAGGCTACAGGCAGGATCATCATGATGATGACCGGCATGATGAAGGACTCGAACTGAGCTGCCAGAACGAAATACACCAGCCCCAGAGCGACCAGAAGAGCCAGAGCCAAGTTGCCGAAGTTCTCCATCATATCCTGATAGCTTCCGCTGATCTCCGCTGTATAGCCCTCCGGCAGAGTATAGCCATCCAGTATTTTTTTGATCTGCTGGGTAATTGCCGTGGAATTGCCGCTGATGGTATCGCCGGTAACAGAGATCTGACGCGACTGATCCACACGGGTGATCGACTGCGGCGCCTGCTCAATGTTCACCTGTGCCACAGAGGACAGGGGGACATATCCGCCAAAGGACGAGGCTATGGGCATGGAGCGCAGCGCATCCAGACTTGTAGCCGCACTTCCGTTACCTTTGACGATCACATCATATTCTTTATTATTAATAGTAACCGTAGTAGCCGTTGCACCTGTCAGCTCAGAGCGCACAGCCGCACCGATCGTCGCCGCAGTCAGACCATACTGCGAAGCGGCCTCACGGTTTATGGTCACTTTGACCTGCGGTACCTGCTCTGCCATGGAGCTCTCCACATTCACAGCGTCGGGCAGGGCAGAAATCTCACGGATCAGATCATTTGCGATCATAGACAGGGTATCATAGTCATCACCGGCAATATCCACGCTGATATCACTGCTGTCGCTGCCGGTCATGGCTGACATGCTGGAAGAATCCACTGTGATCTCGCAGCCGGCAATATTCTGAAGCAGCGGACGCAGAGCTTCGGCCACTTCCTTACTGCTGCGGCTGCGCTCGCTCTTGTCCACAAGATTCAGATTCATCGTTGTGGACTCTCCCTGTGCCATATAATACATATCCTGCAATTCAGGGATATTCTCCTGCACGATATCTGCGATCCGATCAGAAATTTCTGCCGTCTCATCTACATCAGAGCCGATAGGCATACTCACGCTGATGGACACCCGGCCCTGATCCATATCCGGCATCAGCACCATATTGGTAGACAGGCAGGATACAGTGAAAACAACGATCAGTCCCAGGGAAATAAGCATGCCCCAGCCCAAGTGGCGGACGAAGAATGCCAGCGTCCGCTGATACCAGGCCATCAGCCTGTCAGAAAGCTTTTCCTTTTTCTCGCGGGATGCTTCGCGCAGCTTATCCCGGCGAACCCGTTCCTCGTCCAGCAGGAAATAGCACAGCAGCGGCACCAATGTCAGTGCAATGACCATGGATGCAAGGATCAGGAATGCGATCGTAAGGCAGAAGTCCTTAAAGATCATACCGGCCATGCCGCTGCTCAGACCCAGGGGAAGAAATACGGCAGCTGTTGTAAGCGTAGACGCCGTAACCGAGGCCGTGACCTCCTTGGTTCCCTCAATGCAGGAATCCATACGGTTGTATCCGTCGCCGGCATAACGATAAATATTTTCAAGGACAACGATGGAGTTATCCACGATCATACCGACGCCCATGGCAATACCGCCCAAGCTCATCATATTCATGGTCAGGCCGCAGGCATACATCAGAACAAATACGCTGAAAATACATACAGGCATGGAAATGGCAATGGACATGGTCGCACCGAAGCGGCACAGGAAAAGGAACACCACGATTGCTGCCAGTATAACGCCCATTACAATGTTCTGGAGCGCCGACGTAACAGCCTGCATGATGTAATCTGTAGCCAGGTAGGGCAAGGTATAGTGGATCGCAGGATTTTCGGCACTCAGCTCCGCCATCCGGTCAGATACGGCGTTGGCCGTACCCACCTCGTTGGCGCCGGACTGTTTGGAGACCTGCAGCAGCACACAGGAGGTACGGCCCAGCTTTGCGATAGTGTCCGGGTCGGGCACATGCATCTGCACATCAGCCACTTCGCTCAGGCGAATCGTCCCGCCCGCAGGCAGCATCAGCAGCATGTTGGCCACATCATCCACAGACTGGAATTTGGCATCCGTACTCACCGTAAGTGTTTTTGTGCCGTTTTCCATGTCACCGCCGGGATACAGCAGGTTTTCTGCCGCAAGGAACTGGCTGATATAGGAATTGGAAATACCGAATCCGGCCGCCCGGGTCGGATCGACTTCTACTGTGATCTCCTGGGTAACGCCGCCGTAGCTTGTCACAGAGGCGACACCGTCAATACGCTCCAGCGCCGGAGCTACAACATCATCAGCCAGACTTTGAAGCTCCGCCAGATCATCGCCTGCCAGAGCGATCATAGCAGTGGGCATCAGCTCGCTGATGTTCATATTCATAATGACCGGATCGATCGCACCATCGGGCAGAGACAGCTGGTCAAACTTTTCTCTGAGCTTTGTGGCCGCAATATCCAGATCTGTGCCATCGCTGTATGTAACGATCAGCTGGCTCATGCTGTCCGCAGATGTAGACTGTACGCCCTCAACACCCGAAACAGACATAATGGCCGTCTCCAGGGGCCGGGTGATCAATTCCTCCATATCACTGGGACTGGCACCGTTATAATAGCAGACGACCACAGCCATGGGCGCCTCCATATTCGGCATCAGTGCCATCTGGATCTGTGAAGTGAACACCACGCCAAAGACCAGGATCATGATCACGGCAAGGATCGTGGCGACCCGGTGCTTAATGCAGAACTTTGCAATACTCATGCCCGATCATCCCTCCGAGGAGACTACGCGCACTGCGTCTCCATCGTTCAGATAAGACTGGCCTACCGTAACGATCTGGTCACCGGCCTTTACGCCGCTTTTGATCTCTGTGATCCCGTCGCCGGTCAACCCGGTCTCGACCACGGCATAGCGCGCGGTATCGTTTTCAATGATGAACACGCCCTGTTCGCTGCCCTTGGTCAGAATCGCCTGCGTAGGAACGACCACTGCATTGGAAGCCGTATCCGTATGGAAGGTGACCTCGGCAAACATACCGGAAAGCAGACCGGCAATGCCGTCCGGCACGCTGACTGTGACCGTATACAGCTTTGTCTGCATATTGGCCGCCTGCTCCACAGAGCGGATACTGCCGGTAAATTCCTGACCGATAGAGGTCACGGACACGCTCACCTCATCACCGATGTTCAGCTTGGGTACCAGAGTTTCTGATACCGATACAGAAACCTTCATATCCTTTGACCCGGTGATCACTGCCACCGGCATAGATGTGGAGATGAAGCTGTTCTCTACTGCGGACAGAGAGGCTACCGTACCGGTAATGGGGGCGATCACATTTCCCTGTCCATCCACATTCTCCAGCAGATTGCTCAGCTGCTCCAGGCTGGACTGGGTGTTCTCCATTGCCGCCTGAAGCTGAGAGAGCGTTGCATTGCGCTGTGCAATGGCGCTTTGCAGATTCAGCTCGGCTGCATCGATCTCTGCCTGAGAGGCTGCACCGATAGCAAAAAGTGCTTTAAGATCATTTACATTCTTCTCCAGCAGCGAGATCTGACTTTCAAACACCGCAGACTGGTCTGCATAGCTCTGTGCAGAGGAATTATAGCTGGTGCTGGCTGCACTATAGGACGCCAGCGTGCTGCCCAGATCCAATGTACAGATCCGGTCGCCTTCATTCACCATGTCTCCGGCTTCAACATACACCGCCGTGCATTTGGCACTGGCCGCAATATAAATACTGCGCTCATCGCCCGCGGCCACCTTGCCGGATACCTTGTTCTCGCTGGAGATATCCTTGGTCACTGCCGCCTCTGTCTGCACGGCAACACCGCTGGCCGTGCTGTTCTCCGGTTCCTCATCAGAGGCGCCGCAGCCGGAAATCGTCAGCAGCATCGCCGCAGCCAACATAAAAGTAAGTAGTTTCTTTTTCATACAGAGATTTGCCTCCAAATCAGTTTAGAATACCATACTGAACAGCCCAGCGATAGTTATCGTACGCTGAGAAGAGATTCACCTGGGCCGATGCGACCTTGTCCTCAGCCGCTGCAACATCGTCCTGCGCATTCAGAAGCTCATTATAGGAAATGCTGCCCTGATTATATTTGGTCTGCACGGAGTTGAAGTTGCTTTTTTCCAGCTGGAGCGCCACCTGAGCTGCATCCAGTACCTGCTTATAGTCCTTTACCTGAAGGTACAGACTGCGAAAGTTGGCCTCGTAGGTCTCCACCGTTGCCGTATACTGATACTGCGCGGCCTGCCAGACATGCTGCGCCGCCACATACTGATATTTACTGGGATTATGATGATACTCGTCTCCGGCGTCATCAAAGCTTTCCTTGGCGTCATCCAGCGTATTCTGTGCATCCAGCAGCTGATAGCTGGCCGCTTTGGCACTGGCCAGATCCTTATCCAGCTCCATAGCGTTCAGCTGCTCTGCCGTTACCTGCGGCAGAGCCCCCAACGCCAGATTATCGGAAAGGGGCAGACCAAGCATCATCTGCATCTGCATGTTGCAGGTCTTGATATTCATCTGCAAAGTGTTTATTCCGCTGACCAGACTGGTGCGTCCCGATTTGACCTGCTCCAGCTGAAGCGCAGAGATCTGTCCCAGACTGTAGCGTAGCTCCATTTCCTGCACCGTGCGATCCATACTTTTCAGCTGACGCTGAAGCTGCTCTTCGCTGCGCGTCATGTCCTGAAGCGCCACATACAGGCTCTCACCGGCCATCAGGACCTGATTTTCCGTATTTTTCAGCATCTTGATCGTATCGGCATTGTCC
>CAKTGW010000043.1 GCA_934561725.1 uncultured Oscillospiraceae bacterium | reverse complement strand
TTCGTATTCATAGCAAATCCTTCCTTTATTCACCAACAAACATGGTGCCGATGCCTTCGTTGGTCAGAATTTCGATGAGAATGGAGTGAGGGACCCGGCCGTCGATGACAAATACCTTCTTTACGCCCCGGCGAATGGCTTCGATGCAGCAACCGACCTTGGGGATCATACCGCCGGAGATGATCCCCTCGTTGATGTACATCTGTGCATCGGATACGTAGATTTTGGGGATCAGTGTATTGGGATCGTCCTTATCCCGGAGAATGCCTGCAATGTCGGTCATAGAGACCAGACTCTCAGCGCCGAGAGCGCCGGCGATGCGGGCAGCTGCGGTGTCGGCATTGATGTTATATACATTGCCTTCGTTATCGCAGCCGACAGTAGAGATCACGGGAATATAGCCCATTTCCAGCACATCCAGGATCGGCTGCGCATTGATGGAGGTAATATCGCCCACATAGCCCAGACGTTTATCGGCACAGGTGGCCTGGATCATGTTTCCGTCCATACCGGACAGGCCAATAGCCTTTCCGCCCTTGATCTGGATCAGGTTGACCAGATTCTTGTTGATCTTACCGGCCAGAACCATCTGTACGATCTCGGCAGTTTCTGCGTCGGTGACGCGCAGACCGTCAACAAATTCACTTTTTTTATTGACACGCTTGAGCATTTGCGTGATCTCGGGGCCACCGCCGTGGACCAATACGACCCGAATACCGATCAGACTCAGCAGGATGATGTCGCCCATAACGGCCTGCTTCAGCTCGTCGTTGATCATGGCATTGCCGCCGTATTTAACAACAATGATCTTGTTGTGGTATTTTTGAATATAGGGGAGCGCGTTGCAGAGTATTTCTGCCCGCTGCGCATTGGTGATATCCATAATATATGTAACTCCTTTATCTTAATCAGGTGCGGTAATCGCCGTTTATTTTTACGTAATCATAGGTCAGATCGCAGCCCCAGGCTGTAGCGGAACAGCTGCCGCCGTGAAGAGAGACCAGAATTTGTACTTCTTTTTCGCTGAGGATCTTTTTCGCCAGTTCTTCTGAGAACGCAATGCCGGCTCCGTCTTTGCAAACATCAATGGTTCCGGCAGCAGACGCGAAGGAGACATCGACTTTGTTTACATCTATATCGGCGCCGGAATAGCCGATTGCACAGAGCACGCGGCCCCAGTTGGCATCAGAACCGAACATGGCGGCTTTTACCAGACTGGAAGCGATGATGGATTTGGAGACAATCACGGCAGTGTCCTGATCTGCGGCACCGGATACGACACATTCCAGAAGCTTGGTAGCGCCCTCGCCGTCACCGGCGATCATGCGGGACAGATAACGGCTGACCTGGGAGAGCGCGGCCTTGAAGGTATCAAAATCTGTGCCCTCACGGTCGATGACAGGATTGCCGGCCATACCGTTGGCCATGACGGTATAGGTGTCGTTTGTGGAGGTGTCGCCGTCCACAGAGACCATGTTAAAGGAGGTCTTTACATCCTCGGACAGAGCCTTCTGCAGCATTTCGGGGGTAATAGCTACGTCAGAGGTAACAAATACGAGCATGGTCGCCATATTCGGATGGATCATACCGCTGCCCTTGCCGATGCCGCCCATGCGGCACTCCACGCCGCCGATCACAAAGCTGACGGCAATCTCCTTGGGCTTGGTATCCGTGGTCATAATAGCCTCAGTAGCCAGAGCGCTGTGGTCGCCCAAACCGGCAACCAGCTCGGCCATACCGTTCTGAATGGGGGTGATATCCAGCTTTTCACCGATCACACCGGTTGAAGCGACGATAACATCACTTGCGGGAATATCCGTGTGCTGCTGAACCAGATCACACATAGCCTCCGCGATCTCAATGCCGTTGGCATTGCAGGTGTTGGCGTTTCCGCTGTTGCAGATGATAGCACGGGCCCAGCCGTCAGCAATGTTCTTCTTTGTCACAGTGATGGGTGCGCCCTTAACAAGATTTTGTGTATAAACGCCGGCTGCTGCGGCGCGAGTCTCGCTGACAACAAGCGCCAGATCGCGCTTGGAGCGGTTCCGGCGGATCCCGCAGTGGATGCCGTTTGCTTTATAGCCCTTCGGGGCACAAATGCCGCCGTTGATTATTTCCATGGGATTTATCCTCCTTGCTTTAAAGGTCCAGACCCGTGGTGGGATCCTGACCGAGCATTATGTTCATGCATTCAATGGCCGCGCCGGAAGCGCCCTTGCCCAGATTGTCAAAGAGGGCGGTGCAGAGGGCCTGTTCGCCGTTGCCGGTTACAAAAATTTCCAGACTGTCGCGGCCTGCCATGTTATTGGAACCCAGGAAGCCGCTTTCCGGCATGCCTTCGGGGGCGACGCGGATAAAGGGCTGTCCGGCATAAAAATCAGCATAAGCTTCGCGCAGAGCCTGAACGCTGCCGTCCTTCAGCTGATCCAGAAACAGGGGGACAGAGACAGTCATGCCGCAGTAATAGTCGCAGATCATAGGCGTAAAGATGGGGGTGCGGGTCAAGCCGGTCATGGCCGTCATTTCGGGCAGATGCTTGTGTGCAAGGCCCAGTGCATACAGGCGGGGAGAATCCAGCTCTGCGGGGCGGTCAGAAGCCTCATAGACGGCGATGGTTTTTTTGCCGGCACCGGAATAGCCGGAAAGAGCATGTGCAGTCACAGCACTGTCCGGGGAAAGAAAGCCGAGCTCGACCAGAGGACGTACTAGGCTGATAAAGCCTGTGGCATAGCAGCCGGGATTTGCGACCCGGTGGGAGGCGGCAATGGCGGAAGCCTGACCGGCACTCAACTCGGGAAAACCGTAGATCCAGCCGGGAGCGACCCGGTGGGCTGTAGAGGTATCTATAATTTTTACATCCGGATTTTCAATCATGGCGACTGCTTCGCGCGAAGCGGCATCGGGCAGGCAGAGAAAGGTGATCTCGCTCTCATTGATGGCCCGGCGTCGGGCATCCGGATCCTTGCGGAGTTCTTCCGGCAGAACGATCAGCTCTATATCGCTGCGGCTGCCGATGCGGTCGTAGATGCGCAGGCCAGTGGTTCCTTCTTTTCCGTCAATGAAAATCTTCGTTTTATTCGACATAAAAATTCACCGTCCCAATCTCATTCATCTAAGTATAAATATACAAATATCTTTTGCTATTATCACGCAGTCGGTGACAATTGTCAAGACAATACGCACAAATTTTCGGGGATTCTTTACTTATGTCTAACAAAGAAACGATTTATTTGGTGGGATTGTGCAGATTTGCTCCAAAATATTCAGATAGAATGGAAATATGCATGATTATTCAAATAATACATGAAAATTATGAATATAATACAACAATTGCGGCAGAAAGCCACAGTTGCACGTCCGGGGAGCAAATGGTAAAATAAAGCATAAGTTTTTTTAGGGAGTGTGGCCGGATGAACTGCTCTGTAATTTCGGTTCGCCGGCTGGCGTGGGCCTGCGGCGGCCTGAGCGCGGGGATCGCACTCTGCCTGTTGCCAAAGATCTGTGCGGGGATAGTGATCCTGTGCGCCGTGGTGGTGTGCGCTCTGCTTGTCCTGAAGGGAGAGCGGCTCTGGCGTATGCGCGCCGGGCTTTTTGTTTTATTTTTTGCGGCCGGTGTGTTTTATGGCAGCTGGTGGTCTGGGCAGTACCGGGAGCCGCTTATGGAGCTGGACGGTACAGAGACGGCGGTGTGCGCACGGGCGCTGGATGTTGTCCGGGAGAAAAATAACTGTCAAACTCTTTTGATTCGTTTCAGGCTGCCGGGAAAGCCGGAATGCAAGGCCATGCTCTATGACTTTGACCGTATCCTCCCTGAAGTGCAGGCCGGGGATCTCATTACCGGGGAACTGCGGTTGCGCAGAGCGGATCAGTTGCATGGAAAGGCATATGACGGCTACTTCGGCCGCGGTATTTTTCTTCTGGCCTATCCCAAAAGTGAGCTGTCTGTACAGCCCGGCAAAGATTGGCGAAGCCTGCCCCGGCGGCTGGGACACTATGTTGAGATGCAGGTACAGAGTCTTTTTCCGGAGGATGTGAGCGCCTTTGAAAAAGCGCTTCTGACCGGAGAGAAAGATGCGCTTTATGCAGAGGCGGAGCTGAGCCGTGCAATATCGCGGGCAGGCATTGCCCACATTGTGGCGGTCTCCGGAATGCATGTATCTTTTATAGTCGGTATGCTTGTGGCTTTGTGCGGCACACGCCGCGCAGCAGTACTTGGCATTCCGGCGGTGCTGCTGTTCATGCTGATGACCGGAATGACGCCATCGGTTGTGCGGGCTGGGATCCTCTGTGTTGCAGTGCTTATTGCGCCGCTGTTTCGGCGGGAAAGCGATGGAATGACCATGCTTCTTTTTGCACTGGCTGTGCTTCTTCTGCAAAATCCGGCGGCAGCGGCCAGCATAGGCTTGCAGCTCTCGTTTGGCGCGGTGCTGGGGATCATGCTCTGGTCAGAATCCCTGTACCGGTATCTGCGTATGCTGCGGCCGCAGCGTATTGGCCGTGGATGGCAGAGCCGGTGTTATAATGGTATAGCTCATGTTGCGGCAGTAACAATGAGCGCATCTGCAATAACATGCCCCCTATCGGCTGAGCATTTTGGATATCTTGCGCCGTATGGTCTGCTGACCAATCTGTTGACAAGCTTTGTGGTTGCGTTTATTTTCGGAGCCGGTTATCTGGCCTGTATTTTGGCAGTGCTCTATGCGCCGCTGGGGGCTGGTGTGGCCTCGGTTGCAGCATGGGGCGCGCGCTATGTTTTGTGGTGCGCCCGGCGTATTGCAGCCCTTCCGGGCAGCGCACTTTATCTGGAAAATCCGATTTTTGTCCAGTGGATCGGTTTTGCGGTGCTTTTATTCATGGCTGCCTGGTTTCTGCGGGGCAAAGAGCCGTTTCATCCGCTGCTTCCGGCGGGGCTGGCAGTGATCGCTCTATGCGGAAGCTGTATGCTGATCAATTTTGCGGCAGAGCGTATCTCTCCGCGGATCACCGTTCTGGATGTGGGACAGGGACAATGCATTATTCTTACGGCACAGAGCCACACCGTGGTCATCGACTGCGGCGGAGGCGGAACAATGGAAAATGCGGGGGAGAGTGCGGGAAAATACCTGCGCTCACGGGGAATAAAGAAGATCGATGCTGTGATCCTCACGCATCTCCATGCCGACCATGCCAATGGGGTGTCCACTCTTATGGAGATGGTTCAGACAGATGGTCTGATCTTTCCGGATGGCGCAGACGACAGCGATGGACTTCTGGAGCTTTTGACCGGTACGGCGGAACAGATGGGGACTGAGATTTATCCGGTCAGTACCGACATGCACTTGACGGCGGGAAAGATTTCCGTGACGATCCTGGCACCGTTGAGCGCCGGCAGCGTAAACGAGCGGGGCCTGATCCTGCGGAGCAGTATTGGCAGCTTTGATATGCTGGTCACGGGTGATATCGGTGCTTCTACGGAGCGGGCTCTGGTCAAGACGGCGGAGCTGAACGGTATTGAGCTGCTGATCGCCGGGCATCACGGCAGTGCAGGCTCCTCATCGCTGGAGCTGATGGCGGCACTGCAGCCGGCGTGGACAGTCATCTCTGTCGGGTACAATCATTATGGACATCCGTCAGATGCAGCCATACAAAGCCTGACCGGCTTCGGCGCACAATTATACAGAACTGACCTGAACGGCAATGTCACTTTTTATATTGGAGAAGAATATGGCTAAACAAAAAAATACCGGCGCAGATTATGCGGCCGAACTGAATAAGCTGAAGATCCATGGTCCGCAGAGCCTGTATCTGCTGTGGGGTGAGGAGGACTACCTGCGCGAGCATTTTCTGGAGGCACTGCGGAATGCGGTACTGGGCGATGGTGCGGATGATTTTAATTATAAGCGCCTTGATGGACGCAAGTGCGACCTTCGGGATCTTGAGGAAGCGGTGAACGCAGTGCCCTTTATGGGTGAGCGCTGTATGGTCGAGCTCCGCGATATGGACATTAATGCCTGTAAGGATGAGGCTGCCGCGCGGCTCAAGGCTTTGCTGGAGGATATTCCGGAGACAACTACACTGGTGCTGGTGCAGGATATTGGATATGTACCGGACGGACGGTTGGGACTGATCCGGACCCTGAAAAAGCAGGGGGAGGCCATTGAATTTGCGCCCCAACCGCAGACGGCTGTAGTGCGCTGGATCGGCCGCCGCTTCCAGGAGTTGGGCAAGCATATTTCACGGGCAGATGCGGAATATCTGATTTTTACAAGCGGGAGCCTGATGAATCAGCTGATCCCCGAGATCGAGAAGCTGGCCGGATACGTTGCCGGAGACACGGTCACACGGGGGGATATTGATGCGGTTGCGATCAAGCTTCCGGAGGCCAGTGTGTTTGAGATGACAGACTGCCTCAGTGCGCGCAACTATGATGGTGCGGCCAAAATCATGGCGGAGCTTCTGCTGTCGCGGGAGAGCCCGATCAAGCTGATCGCTATTATCAGCCAGCAGATGCGGCGTCTCTACGCGGCAAAGCTTGTGGCGCCGCAGGGGCGGGGCAGCGCAGACGAGCTTTGCGCGCTCTGCGGAATCAAACAGAGCTTTGCTGCCGAGCGGCTGCTGAATTCGGCCCGCAGGCTTGATCTGAACTGGCTGGGCTTTGCCTGCGCCTGCTGTGCGGAGTATGATTACAAGATGAAAAGCTCATCCGCCGATGATGAGGAGCTGCTGAAGGAATTGCTGGCACGGCTGGCTATAGGGGCGTAGGCATGGTACATGTACACGAAGTGATCGTTGTAGAGGGACGATATGATAAGAATACACTGAGCCAGATCGTGGATGCGACGATCGTGGAGACGCATGGCTTTGGCGTCTTTAAAGACCGTGAGCGGCTTGCACTGATCCGTCGGATGGCGGAGAAAAACGGAATTATTGTGTTTACGGATTCTGACGGAGCGGGATTTGTTATCCGCAATTTTCTGCGGGGGGCTGTCCCGGCAAAGCAGGTAAAGCACGCATATATTCCGGACATATATGGCAAGGAAAAAAGAAAAAGCTCTCCTTCAAAGGAAGGAAAGCTTGGACTGGAGGGCATGGAGCCCGCCGTTATTCTGGAAGCGCTGCGCCGCTGCGGCGCAACGATGGATGATGGTGCGGAGCGGAAAAGAGAGCCGGAAATCACAAATGCTGATTTTTTTGCACTGGGCTTATCCGGTGGGGCAGACAGTAATGAACGTAGAAAAAAGCTGCTTCTCCGGCTGGGAATGCCGGAGAAGATGTCGGCCAGAGCAGTGCTTCAGGCTGTGAATATTCTCATGACTCGGGATGAGCTATGTGCCGCGGTGGCCGCTTTGGAGCACACAGACACCGACAGCGGCAATGGCGAAAAGTCCGGCGGGCGTCTCAGACAGGCCGCGGACGATATGTAAGACTTCCGGAGAAAGTCCGCCGCTGTTTTGCCCGTGTATGCTCAGAGCCAGAGCACACAGGGCACAGATAAGGGCCAAAAGTGCAGTACGGCACAGAGCTTCCCAGGCCGGCGCACACATATTGGTAAATGAACAAAAAAGCTGTTTGATAGGCTCCACCTCCGGAACTATTTTAAGGGACGGAGCACGGAAGCACAAGCTGCAATCATTGGAAAAATCCCGGAGCGCTTTATATAAGCGCTCCGGGATTACTGTATATC
>CAKTGW010000042.1 GCA_934561725.1 uncultured Oscillospiraceae bacterium | reverse complement strand
GCGGCCTGTATTAATCCCCATCAGTCTTGCCATCTCTCTGTCTTGTGCAGTGGCCGTCAGTTTTTTTCCTACCATGGTACGTTCGAACAGAACATATTGGATAATCATCAAAATCAGTGCTGTTCCTATAATCAGCAAATATTGCGGATTTACTTTTACAATACCAAAGTCGATTGAAAACACTGAAAACAGCGAGTTCATGCGCAGCGGTTGTGCTGACCAGATCAAACGACAAACCTGCTGGAGGATCATCGTAACGCCAATTGTACTAATCATGATCAGCAGCCATCCACGATGCTGTAGGGGCCGGTAAATCAGTCGTTCAAAAATTACTCCCACTACCGCCATAACCAGACTGCAGCAAATTATACTGGGTACAATTCCAAATCCCAACGTATTAATAAACATGACGGACAGATATCCGCCCAATGTAACCAATCCACTTTGTGCGAAATTAATTACACCTACAGCATTATAAATCAGAACAAAACTGATGCCAATCAAAGCGTAAATGCATCCATTTGCAACACCTGCAAACAGCAGCTGAAGATTTGCACTCATTCGTTCACCCCCATGAATACACAATAGAGGAAGGAAGCATTTCCTCCCTCTATTGCTGTTAATCTAACTATTTAAATGCAAGTCCTGATCAAATAATCAAAAATCCTGAACTATGTACTCACCATTTTCAATATACACAATACTGACATTGTGCTGCAGTTCGTTTCTTTCATCGCAGTACATTGTGCCACAAACGCCAGGAACATCCTTTGTTTCACTCAGCGCTTTAACTACTGCTGCATATTCTGTACTCCCTGCTCTTTCCATAGCATCGGCTACAACATAAATCGCATCGCGCACCCAACCATTAAAGTGGTCAGCAGGTTCTCCATATTTTTCCTGATATTTGTCATTAAACTCACTGGCCAACTCAGAAGAATCTTTGTTGTAGGACTGGAATGCATAAATACCATTCATTGCATCTCCGGCCAGCCCTTTGGTCACTCCGGAGCCAAACTGCATTGAGCCCTGCATAACGAATTCGCATCCAAGCTCTTTGACCTGGCGGGAAATAACGGCCGCATCAGCAGACGATGCACTGAAGAAAATAACCACTTCGGGCTTTGCTTCTTCTGCAGTCATAATCTGGGCAGTATAGTCCGTATCACCTGCATTAAACGCCGCAGATCCCATGATCTCAATATCATAGCCCTTCAAGGCTTCCTGAATATATTTCAGATTTCCTGTTCCGAATGTCGTGTTTTCATACACAATAAAGAATTTAGTATAGCCCTTGGAACCTGCTAAAAAATCAGCCATGTTTTGACAGGCAATATCGTCTGGGGGCAGATTGCGGAACCAGTTTTTAGGCATGCCTTCTTCAACCAGGGCCAAAGATGTGCCGCTTATAATTGTGGGAATTCCTTCTGCTTCAATTGCATCCGCCACAGCCAGACACATAGAGCTGAATCCGGGGCCAATAAGGCAGTCTACATCTTCTGCCAACAAAATTTCCAGCGCAGTTACCGCACCTGCATTCGTAGAAGCGTCATCTGCAGTTACAAGTTCCAGTTTTTTCCCCAACACGCCGCCATTCGCATTGATTTCATCAATTACCATTGTTGCCGCACGATAGTGACGTTCACCATTTGTCGCCATATCGCCGGTCATCTCATAAAACATACCTATTTTAATGGTATCGCCATCAGTCTCCGGAGCTGCAGAACCAGGAAGATTGGATTCGGGGGTCTTACTCGTGTCTGGGTTCGTGTTACCTCCACAGCCACACAGCAGCATAAGGATCATGCATACTGTCAAAATGCAAGAGATACTTCTTTTCATTTCGGGTCTCCTTTCATTTTCCTTTAGTCTTATACTCAAGATTGCCGAAGCAATTTAAGCCAAGCTGATATTCTTTGAATGCAAATACTCACTATGCGCCTGAACCATTGCGATCAAATTTTCTTCCGGCATCCGTGGAGGCAGCGTACAGCCCGAAGACAATACATCTATCCCCTCTTCCATTGCCTTAAAAACCGCCCTTCTTACAGTTTCCGGATTGCCGTTCAGCAGTACGCCAAGAGGATCGATATTCCCAATCGTTTTAACCTTTCCCCGGAGCATTTGCCGTGCATATGGGGTGCTCACTTTAAAATCATAACTTATACTATCCATTTCTACTTCCGGCAATTTTTCCAAACACGCCGTAATATCTCCGCACATATGCAGAACTACCGGAACAGGAAGTCTTCCCGCCAATTGTTGATGATATGGTGCCACATACTTTTCATAGGTTCTGGCTCCAATCACCTCGCACGAAGCTGCCGCTTCACCGAACTGCACTATATCAGCCCCTGCTTCAACTAACATCATACTGTAACATTTAGAAAATTCAGTACATTTCTCCATCGCTTCGGGATAATTGGGATCATCCAGTACAACCCATTCAAGTAAGCGGCCAAAACCGAATAAGAGACTCATGATTGCAAACGGCCCCATAGTATGAGCAACAACCGGCAATTCCGGATACCTCTTTCGCAGAATACGGATCGCTTCCAGCACTACCGGCAGACGGCCTGTATCAGCCAAATCGCGGGGAATTGTCAACTCTTTCGCATCTGTAACTTTCTCAGATGGCTTAATCTGAGGAAAAGTGTCTATTGTACCATACTCCACATGAGCGCCCAGCGCACCTGCTTCAACCGCAGCATCAAAAGGCACTTTCAAGCAAGGTACACCATAAAGCTCATAACCCATAGCACCCAATCTTGCCATATACTCTGCATTTTGATGTGCCTCCGGCCAATAAACCTCTGCTTTTTTCATCATGTCTACTGTTACGGCTGTAGTAATAAAAGCTATAGGCGTATATGGCGCCGTTTGTTTTGAAGAACACGCAGCTTTTAAGACATCTCTTGCTGACATAGGCTTCTCCCTCAGTTGTTTATCCTTTCACGCTCATTGTTGTTAAATTCGCTATTCAATTATAGTCTATGTTTTAAATTTTTGTCAATATATCACTAAACTATATTTTATCTAAAAAATAATCACCATTTTTTCCATCTATCTGAATAAAAATTTCACTAAAATGTAAAAAATTTTCATCTTCTCTTCACTGCTATTCAGGACTTTATATAAATCGAACATATTCTTTTCGTTTTAACGCTGATTTTATACTTTCCCTTGCATTTTGCTGCATAATATGATACAATTTCCATAGAAAAGCAAGAGATTTGTTGCCATAATTTGAATATTTTGTTCAAATTATTTGGAGAAAGGAGTCCGTTATGTTGGCAAAGCTGCTTTCTGTCCTATTCCTGCAGAGCGGGACTATTCTCTTCTGGCTGTTTTCCCCCATGTTTATCGTCACACTGTCGATCACAGTTTTCTACATCGTCTATGATCTGCTCTCCCATCTGCACAGGCACTAGGAGTAAAACCATCCTCACTTGATATATATGTTCAGAGCCCCCGGTTTACACCGGGGGCTCCATTTTCTATATTTTTCTATTTCACCCCAGCAGCCCCAGCCGGTCCAGCAGCACGCAGAGATCCTGCCGTGAGACTGCGTCTGCCCAGCCGTAATGCCCCTGGCCGTCGCCCAGGATGATCCCCTTTGCCACGGCCTTGCCGCAGGCAGCCGCTGCATAGCCTGCCGGGCTCTCGGGAGTCACCGGCTCGTCTGCCGTCTCCGGCTCAACGTATTTCACGCCCGTGCCCTCGCACAGTCCCCGGGCAATGGCCTCGCCCAGCTCCTGCACATGGTCAATGATCCACTGCGCTTCCTCCGCGTCATCGTGGAATGCGCACTCGATATACACGCACTTGCAATTACTGTTGGCTATCTCGTAGATTCGCTTGGCCTGTACGCCGTAGCTCGATGCCGTGGGTACGATAGCGTTGATTGCATCATACACCGGCTGTGCCAGCGCCAGACGTGCCGCGCTGGTGCTGTAAACCAATACGACCGGCCCGTGTCCGCCGCCGGCGTTGGTGTGGATGGGTACATGAAGGTCTGCGCCCCAGTCGTTGCTCTCGCTCACGTTGACCTTGTAGTCCTGCCCCTCCGGCGCTTTCTTTACCTCAAAGCCGCAGCGCTCAAGCGCCGTTTTCGCCGCCTCCGCGATCCGGTTGCACTGAGCCTGCTCCGTGGTATTGCCCGCAGCGTACAGATTCGCCGGCTGTGCGCTGGGGGAGAGATAGATCTTCATTTTGTCCTTGCCTCCTTCGGGGGATTCAATATCGCCCCAGATACAGATATAGTTGTGCACCTTCCGTGCCGCCGTCACATCGCCCGCAGAGCTGGCCAGCTGGCTCGATCCGCCGCCGTCCAGACGCATGGCGTCCACGCACCCGGCAGCAAGCATCTCATCCTGCATCTGCTTCGGTGTCCGCCGCTGTCCGGCACTGTCCGGATACACCAGCACCACAATGCCGCCGTCAGGCGTGCGCCCGATGGCCGTATTGCCCCGGCTGCCGCCGGTCTCCGGCGCATAGACCATGTCCACCGCCTTGCCGCCGGAGATCATCCAGGAGCAGCAGAGGTAATTGTCCACCGTGGCCTTGTTCCGGCTCTCCACCGGCTTCAGCGCCGCGGATCCGTTGGGCCAGCCGTAGCCGTATACATAGTTGTAGGGATCCGACGCATAGTCCACGCCCTTTACCCGCAGATGGCAGTTCGGACGCATGGCCCCCATGTCATACAGCCCGCCGTTGATGACCACATCTGCGCCCGTGAGCGCCCGCACCTGCTGTGCCGTATACCGCCCGGCCGCAATATAGAGCTCCACCCTCCGCGGCGTCTTTATCCTTATAAGCATCTTGTCCTCCTTCGTCCTCACACGTCCTCCTTCGTCCTCACAAACTTCACTCCGCTGCGCCCGCCTTCCGCCGGGCATCCGCTTCGCTTCGTTGCTCGTCCTCTTCCCGGCAAAGCCTTTGCTTTGCCGGGATTAAGGCTCCCCTGTGTAAGGGGAGCTGGCGCGCAGCGCCTGAGGGGTTGTCGTCCCCCTTGCCGTCTCTCAGTGCTGTCGTCCCCCTGCTATTTCCCCTCCAATTCCGGCAGACCGGCAACGCTGGTCAGCAGACTCAGGATGCCCGCCAGCAGCGCCGTGCTGCCTACCAGCATCCAGTCCACCTCGTTCATGGCCGCTGTGGTGCCTATGGTGGCTACCGCCGTCTGCGCCACCGTCTTGATCGCGCGGATACCCGCTTTCTTCACCCAAAGACTCCAGTAACTCATGCTTTTCCTCCTTTTTCGTTCTCAAGATCTGCGATCCTGTGATTGATTACCTTGATCTGTTCCTCTACCACCGGCATGCGCCGGGCAAAGCCGTTGTGCTCGCGCACCTCCCGGGTCAATTCTTCTATCTTTGTTTCCGTCACCGCCTGGGAGCGCTGATTACTTATCAGCACTCCCGCCAGCGTCATGCCGCCTGTGATCAGCGCCACAATGATCTCATTCATGGAACATCCCCCGCTCAGGCGTAGGCTTCGCCGGTGATCTCGGTGTACTGTTCCTTTGTGATAACTCCCTTGCGGACGGCCATTTTCACCATTGCCTTGCTCCACAGCCTGCGCTCATAGTTCCGCTTGATGGTCTCAAAGTTCATGCTTGCCCCTCCTTATTCCTCGTCCGGCAGACTTGCCATAACCTGATATTCCAGCGCCGCCGCGATCCGCTCGTCCGTGCTGGGCGTGTCATCCACGGGCGGATTGTCCTCATAGTCCGCGATAACGGCCAGGATCTCCTCGTCTGTGGTGCAGCCGGAGAAATCACAGACCTTGGAATACATCTCCTTCATCTGGTTCAGCTCTCCGCAGAATACGCCGTTGATCAGCCCGCCGGCAACTACGGGCTTTGCCGCCGGATTCCGGATCCAGCCGTACCGGCTCATCCACTGTTCCGGAGTAAGTACCTCGCCCACAGGTGTGTAAACAGGGGACTGCTTGTCCCAGATCGCGTATTTTGCCATGTTTTTTCCTCCTTAAATCATATAAACATCAACTACAGCACTCATATCTGAGCCATTCTGAGCTCCTCCACCAAATAATGCGTAGTCTCCGATCGTTGTTGCTGCCAAAGCTGTACGTACTGCACTCAGAGGTGTTGGGTTTGTTCTTGTCAGAGCTGCATCAAAAGCTTCGACTGTGTCTAACGAGCCGGATTGGCTTCCTCCGCCAAACAGAGCGTATCCTTCCAGTGATGTAGCGCCATAGCTTTCTCTGGCCTTACTAAATGTCAGCGGCTCCAATCTGGTCAGTGAAGCGTCGTAAACATCTACAACATTGTACCAGTTTCCGTATTGTCCACTTCCGAACAGGACATAATCGCCAACTGTTGCGGCTTTGCAGCTGCGCGCCGTACTCAAATCAACTACAGTAATTTTTGTCAGCGAACTGTCGTAGGCATCTACAGCTGCACTTACTCCACTTTTTAAAACACCACCGCCAAACAGAGCATAATTTCCAAATGTAACTCCTGCCGGCTTGGACCTAGAAATTGTCAGGGTAGCCGGTCTTGTTTGGGCCAGTGATTTATCATAGGCATATACGGCAGTGGTACACGAAGAACCCGTGCTACCACCGCCAAACAGAATATAATCGCCGATTGAAGTCGCAGAGAGCATTTCAGTAGCACTGGTCAACTCCGTCGGTGTTGATCTTGTCAGTTCTTGGTCATAAGCATCCACTGTTTTTTTGTTGGAGCTTGTCGTTCCGCCGCCAAACAGTACATGCTCTTTAATGCCTGCCGCTGCCAGATTTGCTGGCCTACGCTTAATGCCGTTGGCAACGAGTGTGTCAGAGTTTTACTGTAAGCGTCTACTGTGCTGAAATAGGTTGATTTACCATTTATCATTCCACCGCCAAACAGAGCGTGATTGCCGTTTGATGCTGCTGCCAAAAATTCACGAGCCGCGCTTAACTCTGTGACAACTCCGTAGTACGCCAGCTCACCGCCCGTCCAGCAGGGCCGCGCCACACCGCCAATGCCGATGTACGCTTTCTTCAACCTCCGAGCCAGCTCCTTTGTCACCGAGCCCGTCTGTACCTCAGCTGTGCAGACCATGCCCGAAAAAGTGCACTGGTCGTCATTTCGGGAAGTTGACTTGTCTTTCGAGTAGGTGAACTCAATAGCCTGCCCGGCTTTCAGCTTGCCGCTCCATTCCTTTATTGTCGTGGATCCGCTCACAGCGCTTTCAACCGTCGTTCCGGCTATGACCAGCGTGAATTTATCGTATCCGGATTCGCTGGAATATGAGTACGTAAAGCTCACATCCATATCCTTCAGCGCAAGCAGCTTGGTCGTTGCTGTGGTACTGTTTTTTCCCTTGTTGTTCGACGTGAACGTGTCGCCGTCTCCGGCAAAATAATACGTGCCGTTTGTCACCGTGAAGTATTCGCTGATATTGTCGGCAGTGATGTTCACCTGCTGCGTGGTGTATATGGGCTTTTCGGTCAGTATCCCCAGATACCCCTTTTTCACCTTCCGGGCCACCCCCGCCGTTTTCACTACAGTGTGCCTGATAAATGTCCCATCGCCGGAATTAAAATCCACCGCTTCATAAAAGGTTTTGATGTTTGCCATTGCTGCGGAAAAATATTTTTTCCCATTGGTGCCATATACCACCTGGAATGTGCCCAGAACGACCTCTCCCGTCGGATTGATTACCCCGGTTTCACTGTCAAACTCATAGTTGC
>CAKTGW010000041.1 GCA_934561725.1 uncultured Oscillospiraceae bacterium | reverse complement strand
CAGTATTATGTAGAGGGACAGAGCTATAAGGACTACTTTACACAGGCTGCGCTGACTCAGATGAGTGAGGTGACTGTGGCCTATAATCAGGCAGTGGCCAATGGCCTTGCCCTGAGCGAGGATGATCAGACCAGCATCTCTGACCAGTTGGCAACCATTGATACCTATGCTTCCATTTACGGCATCAGTGCCGACCAGTATCTGGCTCAGCTGTATGGCAAGGGCATGAACCGCGCTACGCTGGAGAAGGTGCTGAATATGGTCTACATGGCAGCCGAGTTCTACAACACCAAGGTCGACAGCTTCAGCTATACCGAGGATGAGATCAAGGCAGCCTATGCAGAGCACAAGGATGATTATGATATCCTGAGCTATCGTGTGTTCTATGTAGCCAACGATGATGATGCCGAGGCCGCACACGCTGCGGCGGACGCCATTGCCACCGCGAAGGATGGCACAGAGTTTGCCGAGCTGGTTCGTGAGAATGTGGCTGAGGACAAGGCGGACAATTATGCCGATGACGATGCTACGCTCTACACCACTGCCGGCAGCAGCCTGAGCTCCTATGACTATGGCGAGTGGCTGCTGGACAGCACACGCCGGGCCAATGACACGACCGTGATCGAGAGCTCCAGCGGCGAGGGTTACTATGTGGTCATGTTTGTTGACCGGGACGATAACGACTATAACACCGTTTCCATGCGCCATATTCTGGTTCGCGTCACTGTGGACAAGGATAACGGCGTTACCGATGAGGCGAGAGCCGAGGCACTGGCCAAGATCGAAGAGATCCGCGATGCGTTTGAGGCCACAGATAAGAGCGAGGAGAGCTTTGCCGCACTGGCCAATGAGAAGAGTGAGGACAGCGGCTCCAACACCAACGGCGGCCTGTATGAGCACATTGCGCACAACCAGATGGTGCAGCCTGTAAACGACTACATCTTTGATGAGGCCCGCAAGAGCGGCGATACCGAGATTGTTTATTATGAGGGCGACAATTACACCGGTTATCATCTGATCTACTTTGTAGGCGAGGGCGAACCCTACTGTGATTATATTGCGGACAGCAATCTGCGTTCTGCCGACTACTCCGCATGGCTTGAGGCGGAAGAGAGCAAGTATCCTGTGGAGCAGAATGCTTCTATGTTCTTTGCAGCCCGGTCCTGAACAGATATGTAAACGAAATGCGCCGGATTACGCAGAGTAATTCGGCGCATTTTTTCAAAATTTATAAAAAGGATGTGTACCAAGATGAACAGAATATACCGTATGCTGGCATTGCTTCTGGCAGCAGTGCTTGTTATGGGACTGGGTGCCTGCGGCGATAAGACGGCGGAAAATTCACCGGCGGCGGATACACCTGCACCGACGGCTTCTCCCGAGACTCAGGCGCCAGAGACGACCGCTCCGGAAACACAGGCTCCCTCAACGGATGCACCGGAATCTCAGACTCCGGAAAGCACTTCCGTACCGGGTACGGTTCCTGCCAATCCCGGCGACGAAGATTATATTGATCGGATCACATTTCTGGGAGATTCCACGACTTATGGACTGAAGGCTTATGCCATGCTTTCCGGCGGAAAGGATACACAGCAGGTCTGGACTCCGTCCAGCGGCACATTGACGCTTTCCAATCAGAGCTGGGCGACGATCGTTTATCCGCCCACGGAAGCCGAGATCACGATCCGGGATGCGGTTACTGAGGCTCAGCCGGACATCATGGTCATCACTCTTGGTGTAAACGGCGTCTCCTTCCTGACGGAGGACGGCTTTAAATCAGAGTATAAATCCCTTGTACAGGATATTCAGGCTCTGAGCCCGAATACAAAGATCATCTGCAACTCCATTTATCCCGTACAGTCTGATTACAAGTACCTGGCAGATATCAACAATGAGAAGATCACGGCGGCCAACGGCTGGATCTCTGCGGTGGCTGCGGAATGCGGCGTATACTATCTGGATACATATTCTCTGCTTCTGGGCAGCGACGGTTATCTGAATAAGGATTACGGCAACGGCGATGGCATCCATCTGGGACCTGCCGGGTTTGAGGTCGTTTTGCAGAATCTGCGCGACCACGCCATTTGATCGGAGGCTGCGGATATGAAGCGCTTTTACGTGTTTGCGCTGGCGGCACTGTGCCTGTGCCTTGCGGCCTGTTCCGGCGGCAAGGAGGAGTATAAGGACGATATATCGGCGTCTGAACTGGCATCTGCGGTGGACGCGGTGATCGACAGCAGTGATATGATCGCCATGGAGGACAGCTATCTGCAAAATGCCATGCAGCTGGAGCCTGCGGATTTTGCGGAATATGTTGTCAAGATCAATTCCAAGGGCGTCAACATTGACGAGTACGGCATTTTTGCGGCACCGGATACGGACAGCGTACAGCAGGTGCAGGATGCAGCAGAGGGCTATTTGCAGCTGCGGAAGGACACCTGGATGCCGGAGTACATGCCGGAGGAATTGCCCAAGCTGGAAAACGCCCGGGTAAAGACCTGCGGCCGGTATGTAATGTATGCCATATTGTCGGATGATGCCGCAGATGCCGCATTTGCAGCCTTTGAGGATGCGTTGAAAGCATGATCCGTCTGATCGCGCTGGACATTGATGGAACGCTGATCACATCGGATCGGCAGATCAGCCCGGATACGCGGCAGAGCCTGATGAGGCTCCATGAACAGGGCTGTGCGGTGGTACTGGCTACGGGAAGGGCATTTCGCAGTTTGCAGGATGTAATGGAGCAGCTAAGCTGTGCCGATTATGCCATTACGTCCAGCGGTGGCGGCGTGTTTGACCGGGATGGAACCATGCTTTTTGCGGCAGAAATGGCGCCGGAACGGGCGCAGGCCGTTGCGGAGACCGTGGCTGCATTTGGTCTGACGCCGGAGCTGTACATCCATGGACAGGCCTATGCTTCGGGCTATCAGCTGGATCATATGGATGAATGGGGCGTCAACAAAAAGACCCAGGGCTACATCCGGGACACGCGGATACGGATAGAGGATTTCTCCGCTTTCCTTCAGGAAAATCTCCACAGGATCGAGGGCATGGATGTGCTGATGGCGCCGTCTGCGGTTGCACCGGCGCTCCGTTTAGCGCTGGGAGGGCTTGAGGGGCTGGCGGTTACCTCCTCTAGCCCGCACTATGTGGATATCAACACCGCCGGTGTTACCAAGGCTTCGGGCTTACGGCATCTGGGGGCGATCCTGGGGATACAGGCCGGAGAGATGATGGCCTTTGGCGATGCGGAAAATGACCTGCCGATGCTCCGTTATGCCGGGATCGGTGTGGCCATGGCCAATGCAGTGCCGGAGCTGTTGGAGGCGGCAGACTATGTGACCGCGTCCAATGATGCGGACGGCATTGCCGCTGCGCTGCGGCATTTTAACTTGATCTGAGATGAGAAAAGGCTCAGCGGCAAACAGCCGCTGAACCTTTTTAAATTATTTTTCGTTCGGCATTTTCCAGCCGTGATGGTCGGTATGCAGCAGGCGATGGCTTTTCTCAGAGAGGGGCTTTTCCAGATAGTCCTCATAGAGCTTGAGTACAGCCGGATTTTCATGAGAGAAGCGGATCGCGCTGCCGCGGTCGAGGGCATACAGCCGGTCGGCCCGGACGTGAGCCATTTCCTGTCCATCGTGAATGGGCTGGCCGCCGCCGCCGACACAGCCGCCGGGACAGGCCATGACCTCTACAAAATCATATTGCACCTGACCCAGCCGAATGGCCTCCATCAGCTTGCGGGCGTTGCCCAGACCGTGGGCAATGGCCACACGGAGATTAGTTCCGCCAATATAGAACTGGGCTTCCTTCCAGCCGTCCATGCCGCGGACTTGGCGGAATGCATCGGCATCGGGGTTCTTGTCTGTTACCAGATAGTGGGCGCTGCGCAGGGCAGCCTCCATTACGCCGCCGGTGGCACCGAAGATAACGCCGGCACCGCTGCCCAGCCCCAAAGGCTGATCGAAGGGCTGCTCATACAGCTCGGTAACATCTACGTCGAACATGCCGATCAGTCGGTCAACCTCACGGGTGGTCAGGGAGAGATCCACATCGGGATCACCGCAGGCGTCGTTCAGATTGGAAATGGCACATTCATGCTTTTTGGCGGTGCAGGGCATAATAGACACACAGAAAATTTTGTGCGGATCCACGCCCAGAAGCTGTGCATAGTAGCTCTTGACTACTGCGCCGAACATCTGCTGCGGACTTTTTGCCGTGGAGAGATGATCGACCATATTGGGGTATTGGGATTTGATAAAGCGCACCCAGCCGGGGCAGCAGGAGGTGAACATGGGCAGCTTGCTCTCTTCTCTGTGCGTCAGCCGTTCGACCAGCTCGCTGCCCTCTTCCATGATCGTCAGATCGGCAGAAAAGTCAGTGTCGAACACATAGTCGAAACCAACGGCCTTCAGTGCAGCGACCAGACGTTCCGCAGTGGCAAACTCGCGGCTCAGCCCGAAGCGCTCGCCCCAGGCGGCGCGGACAGCGGGAGCGACCTGAACGATGGTAATGCGCTCAGGATCCTGCAAAGCTTCAATGCAGGCGATCGTATCGTCACGCTCATACAGGGCACCCACCGGGCAGTGCGTGACACACTGGCCGCACAGGGCGCAGTCAGAGGTGCTCATCGTCCCGCCGGGCACACCCACACTGGTCTTTCCGCCGGTGCCGATGACATCCCAGATGTTCATCGTCTGCACCTTCTCGCAGAAGCTGACGCAGCGCATGCATTTGATGCATTTGTTGTCGTTCTTTACGATGGGGAAGCTCGTATCACTCAGAGCGTGGCGGTCAAAGCTGCCATAGGGCGCATAGCGCAGGTTCATGCGCGTGGACAGAGACTGAAGAGAGCAGTTGTTGTCCCGCGGGCAGCTGGGGCAGCGGGCATCGTGCTGTGACATAATATAGCGCAGATTGCTGCGCCGGGCGTCCATCACGCGCTTGGAGTGGGTCTGGATGACCATGCCGTCCTCTACCTTGGTGGTGCAGGAGGCGGCAAGACGGTTCATACCGTCGATTTCCACCAGACACATGCGGCAGGCGCCAATCTCATTGATATCCTTCAGATAGCAGAGTGTGGGTATGTTGATGCCGTTTGCACGGGCGGCGTCCAGAATGCTGGTGCCTTCCTGAGTGAAGATCTCTTTATTGTTAATATGAATCTTTACCATTGCCGTTTCCTCTCTCCGCGGAATTTTCCAAAGCCGTAGTGGTCGCAGCGCATGCAGCGGCTGCATTCCTGCTGGGCTTCCTCATCGGTCAGGGGATTTTCCATAAGGAAGAAATCACCCTTGCGGTCAGCGACCTCGCGTTCTGTCATGTCAACGCGGCCGCAGGCGGGCTTGATGGAAATGGGCGCTCTGGGAATGTCCACATCCACGGTGATGGAGTGCTCAAAGCCCAGATAATGGTCAATGTTGTTGGCGGCAATTTTTCCGGCCTCAATTGCGCGGATAACAGTGGCAGGACGGGTGACAGCGTCGCCGCCGGCAAATACACCGGGCATACCGGGGACGGCCGCACCTTCTTCTGCGGTCAGCGCATCCCGCTGCAGCGGCACGCCGTGCTGGCCAAAGTAGGCTGAGTCGATGGCCTGGCCTATAGCGGCGATGATGTAGTCGCAGGGGATCAGCTCGGGCTCCTTGCTGGAATCACGGGGGGCGGGACGGCCATGCTTCAGCTCACCGATGATCTGCGGCTGTACCCAGAGGCCGGTCACGTTCTCCTGCTCATCGTATTCCACGCGCAGCGGCGCACGGAGGGTGAGCAGCTCGCAGCCCTCGGCCACGGCCCCTTCAACCTCTTCAAACAGCGCGGTCATATCCTGCTTACGGCGGCGATAGACGCATTTTACGCTCTTGGCGCCCAGACGCAGAGAGGTGCGGGTGGCATCCATGGCCACGTTGCCGCCGCCCACGACGATCACATTCTTGCCGGTGAAATCCATAGGCGTACCGTCTCCGGCGGCATGGAGCATCTCAACAGCGGACATGACGCCGCGCTTATCGTCGCCCTCAATACCCAGACTTTTTCCGGCGTGGGCGCCGATAGCCAGATACACTGCATCGTATTTTTCGCGCAGCTCATCCAGAGTGACGTCCTTGCCGATGGAGGACTGGTCGATCTTCACGCCCAGGGACAGGATCACATTGATGTCGCTGTCCAGATAGGAATCCGGCAGACGGTAGCTGGGGATACCATAGCGGAGCATACCGCCCAGCTGCTTGTTCTTTTCAAAAACCGTGACGGCGTGGCCCATCAGAGAGAGAAAGTAGGCCGCGGTCAGACCAGTGGGGCCTCCGCCCACAACGGCTACGGTTTTACCCGTGGAAGCAGCGGGCTTGGGAGGCGGAACGATGCCGGCATTGTCCACGGCAAAACGCTTCAGTCCGCGGATATTTACGGCGTCGTCATCCACGACCTTGCGGCGGCAGTGGGCCTCACAGGGGTGCTCACAAATCAGGCTGCACACGCTGGGGAAGGGGTTGTCCTTCCGGATCACGCGGATAGCGTCGGCATAGCGGCCCTCCTTGATGAGGGCAATATAGCCGGGAATATCCACATGGGCGGGACAGCCGTGGCTGCACGGCACAGACATAAAGTGTGCAATGCAGGTGCCGTTCTTGATGTGGGCCTCATAGTCCTCGCGGAAGCCGCGCAGACCGGTCAGCACCATGCTGGCGGCCTCAATGCCGATGGCACAGTCGGCGCTGTCAATGATCGTAAGCGCATTGCGCTCAAGATTTTCCAGATCAAACTCAGTCCCGTTGCCGGAGAGAATTTTATCGATGATCTGCTTGAGCTTGCCGAGTCCGATGCGGCAGGGAACACACTTGCCGCAGCTTTGTGCGTGGCACAGATTTACAAAGGCCGACGCCAGGTCCACAGGACAGGTGCCCTGCGGGGATGCATTCAGCCGGCGGTAGAAATCAACATAGAGACTGTTGACCGCTTTCTGAGCCGGCGTTTCTTTTACCAGGGTTAATTTCTCCAATCCATGACACTCCTTTTTGCACGGACGATCCCATTGTCCGCTTGATATCGATGCTGTTTATGCCTCAATACGATTTGAAAAAGAGGAGCCGCAAGCCCCCCTCACGGAATGAGGCGTGGAATGATACACTGCGCCATAATGATGGCAGCCTTTTCAACTGTTATTATGAAATAGTAAAAATAAAAAATCAACAGGAAATTTTACATTGGATAAAAAGTCTCTGTATTGAACAAAATCAAGCCGGAAATTTTGCGTTAAACCGCAAGTTTAGCGAAAAAATATTAAAAATTGTGAAAATTACAGCAATAATAGGACAAAATATTGACAATTTTCCGGCGAAATAGATAAAAGATTCACGAAGTTTCACATAATCGAAGAATGGGAAGAAGTCATGCTTCCATAAGTTGACAAAGCGCATAAATCGTATTATTCTATGAACAAAGCCGGTCGGCGCAGAAAGTGCGGCGGAAAGCTCCGCAAAAGCGGCCGGTCAACTTGGAAAGGACGATGCTATATGAGAAAATTATATCAGCTTTGTGCCTGCGTGCTGACGCTGGCGCTGCTGCTGAGTATGGGTGCCTGCTCCTCAACAAAGCCGGAGGAATCGACTCCCGTTGTAGAGACCAGCTCAACGCCGGAGCCTGCTCCGGAGCAGACGGCTGCGGTTGAGCGTGGGACGATCAGCGTAGCTGCGCTGAAGGGCCCCACGGGGATGGGAATGAGCTTTCTTATGAAGGCCAATGA
>CAKTGW010000040.1 GCA_934561725.1 uncultured Oscillospiraceae bacterium | reverse complement strand
CTAATCGTCGATCCTCCGGACAATACCGGTTGCTTTCATATTTATCTCCTCCTGAAGTATCATGTTTGGTGACTGCAGATAGTATCCGCAGGAAAAGAAGGAATATGCCGATTTCTGCGCAGAAATCCACATTTTGATCAAAAAGAGAGTCTGGTGAGAATGCACAGAAAAACTGATAAAATTTTGGCAATCGGGTGATTGACAAAAAAATTGGGCAGGGATATAATAACTTGTGAAATCTGATATTTCAGACATCAACTGGATGCCGTGGAGGAGACTGTGCAGAAGAGAATTGTAGAAGCCGTACCGCTGCGAGAGCAGGTAGCCAATATTATCCGCCGGATGATCATTACCGGTGAGCTTCAGGCAGGCAGCCCGATCAGCGAAAGGCAGATCAGCCAGTCTTTAGGTGTGAGTACAACTCCGGTCAAAGAGGCGTTCCGCATTCTGGAATCAGAGGGACTGCTCTTTTCGGTAGCGCGCAAGGGATCGTTTATCTCAGAATTTTCGAAAAAAAATATGCTGCAAATCGTTTTTATGCGCAGCTCGCTGGAGGGTGTTGCGGCCTATTTTGCGGCCATGAATGCAACGGAAGAAGACCTTGCAGCTATGGAAGAGGCGCTGGTGCGCTCCGGGCAGATCATTGCAGAGGATGAGCTCAGTCCGGATATTGCCGAATATAACGAGCAGTTTCATCATAACCTTCGTTTGGCATGTAAAAACGACTATCTTGTGAGTCTGATTCGCAATATGCGCAGTGTGGATGATACAGTGCGCCAGGTGGCGGCCACGTCTACACAGGTAGAACCGCCGCGGGCACATAAGGAGCATCTTGCAATTCTGCAGGCAATCCGGGAGAAGGATTGTTCCCGAGCCGAGCAGCTTATGGTAGAGCATATCCGGCGTGTTGGTGAATTTGTCCTTTTCCGGGACTGAGCAAAAGCATGGTTTATCTGTCATCAAGCAGGCTGTTCGGCTTAGGGCAGACTGCCTGAGAATATATTTGTTCAATATTTTTTTGAAAAGGAGTAATAAAAATGAGCTTTATTCCCAAGGGCATTCTGCCCGCAATGATCACCCCCATGACCAAGGACTACAAGGTCAATATTCCCGCACTGCGCAAGCTGATCAACTACATGATCGACGGCGGCGTGCATGGTATCTTTGCTATCGGCACCACCGGCGAGTTCTATGCTCTGAGCAAGGACGAGTACCGTGAGGTTCTGGAAGTGACCGTGGATGAGGTCAAGGGCCGCGTTCCCGTATACGCCGGCTGCAATGGCCTGGGTACCCGCGAGTCCATTGAGCTGACCCACATTGCTTCCGAGGTCGGCGGCATTGATGCCATCAGCGTTCTGACTCCTTATTTCATCAGCCTGAGCCAGGATGAGGTCTACAATCACTTCAAGACCATCGCAGAGAACACCGATATGAACATCATTCTCTACGATAACGCTCCCAAGACTCACATCACCATCAAGCCCGCTACCGTTGCCAAGCTGGCTGACATTCCCAACATTGTTGGTATGAAGGACTCCACCGGCGATCTGACCAACACTGCCGATATCATTGGTCGTACCACCCGCGCCGGCAAGGATTTCCATGTTATGATGGGCCGCGACAGCCTGATCCACGCTGCTCTGTGCTATGGCGCTACCGGCGCTGTTGCCGCAGCCGCTAACGTGGCTCCCAAGCTCTGCTCTGATATTTACAACAAGTACATGGCCGGCGACATCAAGGGCTCTCTGGAGGATCAGTACAATCTGGTTCCCCTGCGTGTTGCTTTCGGTCTGGGCAGCTTCCCCACCGTCATCAAGGAAGCTCTGGAGCTGGTCGGCATTGAGGCTGGTCCCTGCGCAATGCCTGTTGGCGTCATGACTGCCGAGGAGAAGGAGCAGCTCAAGAAGATCCTGACCGGCATGGGCCTCATTGGCTAAGTGCCGCCTGAACGTAACATAAAATAAAAGAAACGCTCCGGGCCGTGTGCCTGTTCCCCTCAGGGGGGCAGGCCGGCTTGGAGCGTTTTTTGTTTTTATGGTTTGTATTTAAGCGAGCAATCCCAACATATTCTACGTCCTCGAATGTATGGGTTTATATTATCTGTAGTTTTATCCTTGTTGCAAAAACTGCAATGGAACCATGAGCAGTTGTGTTGGTCGGTAACTATGCTGTGTGGATGTGCCTGTAGTTGTTTATGAATGGACTCGGTTTCTATAAGAAGGGGATCGCTCTTTTGAAAATGTAAGTTGGATGAAACGCCTGCTTTATTCTTTGAAAGAGAAGATTGTCGCTCTCGTTCCACTTCCATATGTTTGGACTTTTTCTCGTTTTTGGAACGTTCTTTCTCAATTCTGGCATGAAGTTTGTCAGGTGCACAGGAAAAATCTTCTTTAGAATGAATACCGCTGTAGGCCATACAGAGACAACAATCTTTTGTGGCTGCAATGTTGTAGTCGCAATGTGCGCAGTCTTCCGAGCGAGCAAAGAATATTCCGTTTTCATAAAATTTAGAAAGAGGACAGGCATATCCGTTACCGCAAGAATCAGGGGCAACAGCATGCCGATAATATTTCTCCTTTTCTTGTTCTGCACGACAACTATAAATCCACTCGGCATCTGTAGCTTGCCGTATTCTGTCGTACAGTTGTTTTGAAGTAAAAGCCGAATAGTGTTTGGGATCAGGAACGTGATACATTAATTGAGAAATATTATTCTCTTTTGCATATTCTTCCAGTTCCAAATGAGACTTATCAAGGTCGTGATTGAAGTTAAGAAGTACCTGTAATGCATATTTTTTGTAGTTTACCTTTAGGATGGGCGGATAGCTATGAGGATCGTAGTTTAGATCAACAGAATCAAAATTGAGAGGGTGCCTATCAAAGCATGGTTCCTGTTTAGACCAAAGAGGAAAGCGGATATAAGCAGGCGGCAGCATGAGTTTTTTATAGTTGCTTAGGACTTCAGAAAAGATTTTATAAATTGCAATTTCGTTGCCATATATGCAATCATTATTTGTTTCATGAGCAAAGTGAGGCGTCCGTTTATTACCTTTTTTGGCTACTAAAGGATTCTCGCAAGCAGCACAGTGGCAGTTGCATGCGTTGCCACTGGGAACTTCAGAAATATGCATGATTTTTCCGGTATTGTTTTCAATGCCATAATAAATATTATGTGCCGTACGATGTTTAGTGTTTAACATGCAAAACCTCCAAGTGCAGCAGGCACTGTGCATCTTGCGTTCGTGTACTTTTACAATATAAATCCACCGTCACAGCCGATGACCTGATTGGTCACAAAGCTGGCGCGGTCAGAAGCCAGATAAGCCACAAGCTCTGCAACATCTTCAGGCTGGCCGTTGCGGCACAGTGGGGTGTCGTCTGCCATGGCGGCCTTTTCCTCGGCAGTAAAGCAGGCAGTCATGTCCGTTTCAATCATGCCGGGCGCCACACAGTTTACCCGGATACCGGAGGGGCCGAGCTCCTTTGCCAGCGATTTGCTCAGGCCGATAACAGCGGCCTTGGTGGTGGAGTAGGCGGATTCCGCCGAAGAACCGTAGACACCGCAGACGGAGGAAATGTTGATGATCACGCCGCTTTTCTGCGAGACCATATGGGGGATCGCGGCCTTGCAGCAATAGAACATACCGTCCAGATTCACGCCCCGGAGGCGGGCCCATTGCTCATCGCTGATATCCTGAAGCAGGCCGGGAATAACAATGCCCGCGTTGTTGACCAGAAGATCCACGCCGCCGATATGGTCAAAAAGCTTTCTTACCTGAGCCGGATCGGCCACATCGGCACGAATGGCCTCGGTGTTCAGCTCCCTGGCAAGGGCAAGAGCCTTTTCCTCGGATTCCAGATAGTTGATATAAACCTTCCAGCCATCCCGGTACAGGCTGCGGGCGATGGCCGCGCCGATCCCACGGGAGGAGCCGGTAACAAGTGCAGTTTTCATGTGTGTTCTCCTTAGCTTGTTATTACTGTCAGCAGACAGATTTTTAATAATCATAGCATAAAAACGGAAAAATGAAAATAGAGTTGTTTACAGCGGGTTCATTGCAAAGCCTTGACGGCTGTGATATCATTACAAAAGCGAGGTGAACGATTTGAGGACAATCATATGCAAAAAATGCGGCGCACCGATCGACGCTTCCCAGGGGGAGTGTCCGGTTTGCGGTGCGGTATATTATGTTCTGCCCCGGGAGGATGAGGACGGAGATGAGACCCGCGTGTGGGACGATACAGCAGAGAAGATCCATACAGCCATTGAAAAAGACGAGATGGATATGGACAAGCTTGTTGAAGAGCCTACGCGGGCAATCCCGGTGCAGCCGGCCGGACAGCCGAAGCCTGCGGTACAGCCTTCGCGGCAGAACCGGCCAACACAGTCTGCTGCGCCGGCTGCGGGCAGAAGTGCAGCCGGCCCGACACGGCATCCGGTACAGCGAAATGGAAAAAAGCCGCCCAGCCGTACATGGATCTTTGCGGTCGTGGCTGCGGCGCTGCTGGCTGTGCTTACCGTTGTGCTCTGCTTTATGAACGGCGTTTTCGATTTCAATACAAATGCGGCCGTTATGCCGGGTGTGACCGGCCTTACCCGAGATGAGGCGGTCAGACAGCTACGGGAGCTGAATATCAGTCCGAATATTATTTATGAGGAGAGCACGTCTGCGGCTGATACAGTGATCCGGCAGCAGCCGGAAGCGGGAAAGCCTGTGGGTAAGGGCGTCAGCGTTACGCTGACAGTGGCCACCGCCGCAACGGAAACACCGTCGTCCGAGGCGGAATATGTGGAAGTACCGGAAGTCATGGATATGAGCTATGATGCGGCTGCGGCATGCCTTCAGTCCTATGGGCTCACTGCGGTGCGCGGCAGCGAGGAGTTCAGCGAGACCTTCAAGGAGGGAACAGTCACCCGCCAGAGTCCGCTCTCCGGAGCCCGGGTCGAAAAGGGCTCAGTTGTAACACTGACTGTGTCCAAGGGGCCGGAAGAGCGCAGCTTCAACATTGTGCTTACGGCCGGGAAGGGCGGCTCTGTCTCACCCAGCGGTACAGTGTCTGTAGATGAGGGCGAGAGCCTGAAGCTAACAGTTATCCCGGATGCAGGCTATGCAGTTGCAGAGCTGCGCATTGACGGGCAGAGCGTGGGCGCGGTGACAGAATATACCCTGCAGAATATAGATGCTGACCACAGTGTATATGCAGTGTTTGCGCCGTCGGCGGAGATGACCAGCCCCACACCGGAGCAATCGCCGGAAGTGACGGCGACGCCGGCCTGGCCCGGTACGCCGACAGATATTTTCCCTGGCCAATGAGTATGATACGCGTGGGATTATGCCAGACCGCGGTGAAGGCCGGAGTGGAAGAGAATCTGAAGGCTGCGGCAGAGGCCGTGCAGCGGGCGGCCAGAGAAGGCGCGCAGATCGTCTGCCTGCCGGAAATGTTTTGCTGTCCCTATGCGAACAGCAGCTTCCGGCGGCATGCCCAGCGCGCCGGTGGAGAGATCTGGTCTGCGCTGGCAGAGATGGCGGCAGAAAATGCGGTCTGGCTGATAGGCGGCTCCATGCCGGAGCTGGATAACGGAAGGATCTACAATACCTGCTTTATCTTTGCACCAGACGGACAACAGGCGGGACGCTATCGAAAAGTACACCTGTTTGACGTAGATATCCCGGGAAAGCAATATTTTAAGGAGTCTGATACGCTGTCGGCAGGAGAGAATATCACCGTGATCGAGACGCCGCTGGGCAAGATCGGCGCAGCGATCTGCTTTGACTTGCGCTTTGGTGAGCTGTTCAGGCTGATGGCGCTGCGCGGAGCAGATATGATTTTTGTCCCCGGCGCATTCAATATGACCACCGGGCCGGCACACTGGGAGCTCCTGTTTCGCGCCCGGGCTGTGGATCAGCAGTGCTGGATGCTGGGCTGTGCTCCGGCGCAGTGTGCGGAAGCGGGGTATATCTCCTATGGTCATTCGCTGGCGGTTTCGCCCTGGGGAGAGGTATGCGGTCAGCTGGATGAGCGCCCCGGTGTTTTGATCGCGGAAATAGACACAGAATTGTCAGAGCGGGTGCGGCATCGGCTGCCGGTGCTGCCTGCCCGGCGGACAGATGTGTATACACTTGCGGAAGCAGAAAAATAAGAAAAGGCCCTGTATTTGCCGAAAGGCAAATGCAGGGCCTTTTGTTTTGATGAAATTTCAGCGTGCCTCATTTAGAATGAGCGCCATGATCTCGAGAGTTTCGCTGTCGGAGAGATTCTCCACGCTGTGGTAGTGGCCGCACTCGATCGTGCAGACATCTCCGGGGCCGATGATCGTTACAGTGCCGTCGTTATCTGTGTAGCGGCCGGTTCCGGCGAGAACATAATAGGGCTCCTTGTTGCCCACGTGCTGGTGCCAGCCGATACTGCTGCCGGGCTTGAGTACCATCTTGGCATACATGGTCCCGTGGCCCATCATCTCATCCTCAGAGATGATGTAGTGGAAATCCACATCGCCTTTTCCGCCGCGGAGCTGAGATTTTGTAATGACTTCGGGTTTTCTGACCATAGAATAATGACCTCCTTATTTTCTGTGCAGCGTCAGCCGCAGATAGGACAGATTAGATATAAACGATCTCGCTGTGGACATCGCCGTCGTGCAGCTCCAGCTTGGCCCAGCTGGGATGAGAGCCTGTGCCGCAGCTGCCCGGGTTGAGCACCAGCATATCACCCACGTGCTGGAGATCCGCAATATGCGTGTGACCGTAGAGGACCACGTCGGCGCGGGAGAAATGTCCCGCGTTCAGCAGGGAGTCCAGAGAGAGCTTTACTCTGTGGCGGTGACCGTGGCACATAAGGATACGTACACCCTCCGGCTCGAACAGGTCACTGTCCGGCGCGCGGGAGGCAAGGTCGCAGTTGCCGCATACACGGCGGAGCTGGATCCCGCACTCGGCAGCCAACTCCTCGCCATCCAGCGCGTGATCGCCCAGATGCAGGATCAGATCCGGCGCATAGCCCCGTACAGCCTGACACATGGTGTCCACGTCACCGTGAGAATCTGAAAAAACAGCTATTTTCAAAAAGATGCACCTCTTTTGCGCAAATGAATATACTGAACTGAAAGCATATAGGGAGGGATAGCCCCATGAAGGATTTTTCGTCTGTTGAAAAGCTCTTGAAGGAGAGCGGCCGGGCTGGCCAAATCATGGATGCAGTCAGTCCGGAGGATGCGCAGCGCCTGGAAAATATGGTAGATAAGGACGCGCTGAATACGGCGCTGGCGCGGGGAGATATGCAAAGCCTGGAGGGAATCCTGCGGCAGGTGCTGAATACAGGTGAAGGGCGCGCACTTGCGCAGAAGATTTCCGGCATTATGGGCAAAAAATAGAAGGCATCCGGGAGGTGAGCAAACGTGAGTGAGCTGGAAGAGCGCATCAACAGTCTGCTGAAGAACCCGGAAGAGCTCTCCCGGCTGACCGACATGGCCAGATCCATTATGGAGGGCGGCGCCTTTTCCGGGACGGAGGAGAGCGGCGCACACGGAGCGGCAGCGCCGGATCCTATGCTTCAAAAGCTGATGAGCGGCCTTGCGGGGATGGGAAAGCCCAGCTCCGGAGAGGCCATGCTCCATGCGATCAGCCCCTATCTTGAGGAAAAGCGCGGCCAAAAGCTGGAACGGGCGATCCGTATGGCACAGATGCTGCGGGCGGCGCGGACTGTGATGAAGGAATACGGGGAGGACGGCTATGGCAATCAATAGGTATCAGGG
>CAKTGW010000039.1 GCA_934561725.1 uncultured Oscillospiraceae bacterium | reverse complement strand
TCCAGATGCGGCTTTGTGCGGGGGTGGCGCGGGGTAAAGACCGTGCAGCAGTCCTCATAGGGCAGAATAGACGTATCAAAGGTACCGATTTTCCTTGCGATCTCCACGATCTCGCGCTTATCCATGCCGATCAGCGGGCGCAGCACCGGGAGCGTTACGCACTCCTCCGTAACGGCCATAGCCTGCATGGTCTGACTGGCCACCTGACCCAGATTTTCACCAGTGATCAGAGCCGAACAGCCGTTGGCATCGGCCACCATCTGCGAAATACGCATCATAAACCGGCGCATGATCAGTGTGAACAGCTCTTCCGGACATTTTTCCCGGATTTCCTCCTGAATATGGGTAAAGGGTACGATCTCCACCGTCAGCCGCCCGCAATAGACCGTGAGCTTTTGGGCCAGCTCGATCACCTTCTCCTTGGCCTGCTCAGAGGTATAGGGGAAGGAGAAAAAGTGCACCGGGATCACCTGTACGCCCCGCTTGGCGATCATATAGCTGCTTACAGGGCTGTCAATCCCGCCGGAGAGCAGTGTAACCGCCCGGCCGTTGCAGCCGACTGGCATTCCTCCTGCACCGGGTACGGCATTGCCGTGGACATATGCCGCATAATCGCGGATCTCCACATTCACTGTAAGCTCCGGTGTGCGGACGTCTACCCGCACATTGGGATAGCGCTCAGCCAACTGCCCGCCTACATACTGGGACACCTGTATGGACGTCTTTGGAAAGCTTTTATCAGAGCGTTTTGTCTCTACCTTGAAGCTTTTTGCCGTCTCCATAGTCTCGCCCAAATAGGTCACCGCGGTATTGACGATCGCATCCAGTTCCTTTTCGCAGGCTGCCGCCCGGTTCAGGCTCACTATGCCAAACACCTTTTTCAGCCGTTCAAAGGCCTCATCCATGTCGCACTCATCGTTCTGGGGCTCAACATAGATAGTAGACTGGACGGAATAAACCTTAAATTCGCCCAGTTCACGCAGCCGCCGCCGTATATTGGCCATCAGCTTCATCTCAAAGGATTTGCGATTCAGCCCCTTCAGGACCATTTCGCCCTGCTTGAGCAGGATCATATCATTCATGGGTCTTCACCTCAGTTTAATTTCCAAAATCAAAGGTCCGGTAACGAATCGCCTCTGCCAGATGCTCCGGCGCGATTTGTTCGGCTCCCGCCAGATCCGCAATCGTGCGGCTGACGCGCAGAATACGGTCATAGCTGCGGCCGGTCAATCCCAGCCGCTGAAAGGCCATCTTCATCAGGCTCTGGCACTCCGGACTCAGAGCGCAGCATTCCGTGATCCCTCTGGAATCCAGATGGGCATTGCAGTCCGCCCCCGTCCCGGAGCAGCGGCTGTTCTGTATCTGTCTGGCCGCATTGACCCGCCGGCGGATCTGTGCACTGCTCTCGCCCTCGCCTCGCTGGCTGAGCTCATCAAAGCTCAGCGCCGGCACCTCCAGAATAATGTCTATGCGGTCCAGCAGCGGCCCGGACACCCGGGAGCGGTAGGCTTGTACCGATGCATCCGAACAGGTGCAGCGGTGTCCCGGCACGCCATGCCATCCACATTTACACGGATTCATAGCACACACCAGCATAAAGCGGCTTGGATAGCAGACACTGCCCGCCGCCCGGGCCACTGTAACGCATCCGTCCTCCAGCGGCTGGCGCAGCGTCTCCAACACGTCCCGGCGATATTCCGGCAGCTCATCCAGAAACAGCACGCCATTATGCGCCAGCGAGATCTCACCGGGCATCAGATTGCTCCCGCCTCCGGCCAACGCCGCCGAGGAGACCGTATGGTGCGGCGCCCGGAAGGGGCGAACACAGATCAACGGATTCTGGGGGCTGGTCAGTCCCCTCACTGAGTGGATCTGCGTTGCCTCGATCATCTCGTGCTCCGTCATATCCGGCAGAATAGAGGGCAAGCGTTTGGCAAGCATGGACTTTCCGGAGCCCGGAGGGCCGATGAGCAGCACATTATGTCCGCCTGCCGCTGCGATCTCCAGCGCCCGCTTTACGTTTTCCTGGCCCTTCACATCCGAAAAGTCCGGCTGCAGCGGCGAGGACTGCGCCTTCAGCTCTGGACAGTCCATAGGCTCTATCGCCGTCTCTCCCCGCAAATGGGCCAGCAGCTGGGGCACGCTTTCGACAGGATAGATCCGTACTTTTCCGCCAAAGCTGGCCTCTGCGGCGTTCCCCGCCGGCAGATACAGCTCCTCTATTCCGGCCTTGCCCGCAGCGATGGCCATGGGCAGCGCGCCCCGCACCGGGCGCAGCTCACCTGTAAGACTCAGTTCACCCAGAAACGCCTGTTCCTGCCGCGGTTCACTCAGCTCGCCCCGTGCGCACAGGATGCCCAACAAAACCGGCAGATCATAAAGCGTACCTGCTTTTTTTACATCCGCAGGCGCCAGATTCACCGTGATCCGGCTTGCAGGAAAGCCCATGCCGCAATTGCGCATGGCCGCATGGACCCGCTCGCGCGCTTCCTTCACCGCCGTATCCGGCAGGCCCACAATGTCAAACCTGGGCAAGCCCCGGGCCACATCACACTCCACGCCCACCGTATATCCGCCCACTCCCTGAAATCCCAGGGATCGGATGGACGTGACCATTATTCCTTCTCCGCAGCGGTAACGGCAATATGCAGCTCGTTCAGCTGAGCCTGCGTCACCTCGCCCGGCGCGCCCATCATCACATCCTGCGCGTTCTTATTCATGGGGAAGGGAATGATCTCACGGATAGAGTCCTCGCCGGCCAGAAGCATGACCATACGGTCCACGCCCGGCGCAATACCTGCATGCGGGGGTGCTCCATAGCAGAACGCATTATACATGGCGGGGAACTTGGCCTTTACATCGTCCTCGCCCAGACGCACAAGCTCAAAGGCCTTGATCATGATCTCGGGATCATGGTTGCGCACCGCACCGGAGGAGAGCTCTACACCGTTGCACACCAGATCGTACTGGTCTGCGGTAATGCTCAAGGGATCGATCTCACCCTTTTCCGCCTTCAGGAGCACATCCAGTCCGCCGGAGGGCATGGAGAAGGGATTGTGGCAGAACTCCAGCTGACCGGACTCCTCACCGATCTCATACATGGGGAAATCTACGATCCAGCAGAAGGAATAGCGTGCGCTGTCCATATGTCCGGGAACCGCTGCGCCAAAGATCTTGATGGCCGCGCCGGCAGCCTTCTGGGCCGTCCCCAGCTTTCCGGCCGTGAGTATCACCAGAGTGTTGGGCTTCAGCCCCAGTACTTCAACAAGGGCATCCTTTTTATCCTGTACAAATTTGGCGACGCCGCCGGCGATAGCATCGGTATCGTCCACCCTGAACCAATAGCTCTTTACGCCGGAAACGACTTCACAGTCGGCCAACAGCTTATCGATCTGCTTTCTGGTCAGCGTGCAGTCCGACACCGGCACAGCCTTGACTGCGCCGCCGGCAAAAGGCTCAAAGCCGCAGTCAGCCAGCAGTCCGGTCACGTCCGCCGCAGTCAGGTCAATACGCAGATCCGGTTTATCAGATCCGTATTTTTCCATGGCCTCGGCATAGCCGATGCGCTGGAAGGGTGCCTCGGACGCCACATCATAGGCACCGTATTTGGCAAAAATGGGAGGCAGCACGTCCTCGCAGACGGCAAATACATCCTCCTGGCTGGCAAAAGCCATCTCCATATCCAGCTGATAGAATTCGCCGGGACTGCGGTCGCCGCGGGCATCCTCATCCCGGAAACAGGGCGCGATCTGGAAATATTTATCAAAGCCGGCGGTCATCAGCAGCTGCTTGAACTGCTGGGGAGCCTGGGGCAGAGCATAAAACTTCCCAGGATGCTTGCGGGCAGGCACCAGATAGTCGCGGGCACCCTCGGGAGAAGAAGCCGTCAGGATCGGCGTGGTGATCTCCATAAATCCATGAGCCGTCATTGCAGCGCGCAGCGCGGCTACCACATTGCAGCGGAGAATAATGTTCTTTTTCACCTCGGGATTGCGCAGATCCAGATAGCGGTATTTCAGCCGGGCACTCTCATCGGCCTGCCGGCTGTGGTTGATCTCAAAGGGCAACTCGTTATAGCGGCAGCGCCCCAGCACCTCAATTGCCGTGGGCACGACCTCGATCTCGCCTGTTGCCTGCTTGGGATTCTTGCTGCTGCGCTCACGCACAGTTCCGGTGACGGAGATAGTGGACTCCTTGTTCAGCTCCTTCACCACATTCATCATATCTTCGCTCTCTACAACGATCTGCGTAGTGCCGTAAAAATCGCGCAGGACCACAAAGGCCAGCGATGCACTGACTGCGCGGACATTCTCCATCCAGCCGGAGAGGCGGACGGTTTTTCCCACATCGGCAAGACGCAGCTCACCGCAGGTATGTGTGCGATAATGTGTCATAATTCATTCAGCTCCAATATCTAAATAATATAATTACTTTGAAATGACCCGTGCGGCAAACTCTGCCGGCTGGAAATTTTTCATAGCTTCGCTCAATTTAACGGCACCGGTGCGGTTCTGCTTCTCCAACTCCTGCTCTGCCAGATCCTCGCCGTAATTCTGTCGAAGATCCCGCATCAGCACATTGTCCGCACCGGGATTTGCCACCATATAGACGTAGATTCCCTCTTCATCTTCAACCACGGGACTTACGCCCAGCGGCTGCAGGCCCTGAAGCATGGTCCACATCTCATGGGTCGTGCTCCCGGCATTCCAGAGCGTGCAGCGGGGCGCCGTATATGCGCAGGTGAGATTGCGGGTCTGGTAATCCATAAAGTAGTGGCTGATATGGGTGTTCAGCTCTTCTGCAAAGAATTTCGCTCCGGCGCGAACCAGATTCAGCTGCGCGGTATTCAAGGGCTCACCTGTGGCCAGATCATATTTTTCAAAACGCACAAACTCCACACAGAGATACTGCCCGCTCGCCAGCAATGCGTTGATCTGTTCGGCAGAAGGCGCCAGCGCAGTGCAGAGCTTATCCACAAAATACCGGTCCTCTGTCTCTGCTTTTGTAAAGCAGCGGCGGCTCTCGCCTTCGACCTTGTTCCCGGATACCGCCCGTTCCACCTCTGCCTGCTCCTCCTCGGTCAGGCTCAGCTTATACTTTTCAGCCAGCCTGCGCAGTGCCGCATGCTGCCGAAGCCAGAGCAGTGCATCGTCATAGGCGCTCTGAGCCAGCGTTTTACCCGTATCCGGATCCAGGCTTGACCAGTCGGTCAGGCCGTATTCGTTTATGCCGCAGTATTCCGATAGATACCGCTGAAAATTCACCGCATAAACGTCGCTCGTCCAGCTGTCAAAATATCTTTCATATTCAGGGTGTGCATTCAGCTGATATCTGCCGTCATACACCTCAAATTCATGGGTCAGCGCGGCCGTGACCAGCGCCGCATCCAGATCATAGCCGCCGACACTCATCACAAGAGTATCCGCCGGTACGAACAGGCACTGCATCGCGGCGCTGCCATCTCCGCGGGTAAGCCGGAAGTGCAGACGCAGGCTGCTGTCCGCGATACGCGCCGCCATGGCTGCACACTCGGCACGGGTCAGGTTCAAGCTGCCCCGAAAAGTGCCATAGTCATCCATTCCCGTGAGGATCCCTGCCCGGTAAAAGCGCAGGATCGCCTCATCCTTTGTATCCGGCAGACTGCCTACTTCATTAATAGGGGTGAGCATGGCCTCCGGCACCACAGCGTCTATCATCTGGAAAAACTGCTGCCGGGTACAGGCCGCACCGGGATCCGCAGGCAGTGCGCAGCCCAAATCCTGCATGTAATCCATATAGGTCTGATACCAGGGCTCTGATCTGGCCGGCTCCTCACGGCCGTTCAGCCGCGCATGGAGCCGTGCGGCCACAGCCGCACACTGGGCAACAGTCAAGGTGCCTTCCGTATCAAATACATTCTCTGATACACCCTCCATCAGGCCGGTCTGCCAGCAGACTGAGATATAATCTCTGGCCCAATGCAGCTCTGCATCCTTGAATCCCCGGTCAGCGCGCACCGGCTCCAGGGCCAGAGCCGTACTGCTCAGCAGCAGGCAAAAGCACAGAAACAGAGATATCGCTTTTTTCATACTTATGCCTCGCGGATCAGGCTGCCCGCATTGCGGCGGGCGACCTCGGCGGCCACGATCTCCGCCGCCTGTGCCACAGTGCACCGGATCTGTTCTCCGCTGGCCAGATTTTTCAGGCTGACCTCGCCGGCAGCGATCTCATCCTCTCCCACAAACACGGCAAAGGGGATCCCCAGCTTATCGGCATAGGAAAGCTTCTGCTTGAATTTTTTCTTCTCACAGTGCAGCTGTGTGCGTACACCGGCAGCCCGAAGGGCCGTTGCACAGCTGATCGCATAATCCAGCTCTTCGGTCATGGGCAATACCAGCACATCCGCCGGGGCCGTGACTATATTGTCAGAGATCAATCCCTGCTCAGAGAGCACATAGAACAGGCGGGTCAGTCCGATAGAAATACCCACGCCGGGCAGTTCCTTATCAATATAGTAGCCGGCAAGATTGTCATAGCGTCCGCCGGAGCACACAGAGCCGATCTCCGGATGGTCCAGCATAGCTGTCTCATACACGGTACCGGTGTAATAGTCCAATCCGCGGGCGATGGTCAGATCCACGGCAAAATTCTCTTCCGGCACGCCGAAGCTGGCCAGATATTTTGTCACTGTTTTCAGTTCCTCCAGGCCCTGATCAAACAGCTCATTCCGGCCCTGATAGCTCTCCAGGGCGGCAAGCACCTGATCATTGCTGCCCGTAATGGCAATAAACTTCAGGATCTCCTCCGCCTGCTCGTCGGTAAGACCTATCTCGTCCTCAACCAACAGCCCGCGGACCTTTTCTGCACCGATCTTGTCCAGCTTATCCACAGTGCGCATAATATCGCCGCTCTTTTCTGTCAGGCCCAGAAGAGCATAGAAGCCATTGAGCACCTTGCGGTTATTGACCCGAATGCAGAAGCGCTCCAGTCCCAGAGTTTTAAAGGTACGGTAAATGATGGAGGGGATCTCCGCTTCATTGATGATGCTGAGCTGACCGTCGCCGATGATATCGATATCCGCCTGATAAAACTCCCGGAACCGGCCGCGCTGCGCGCGCTCTCCCCGGTAGACCTTGCCGATCTGATAGCGGCGGAAGGGGAAGGTCAGCTGTCCGTAGTTCAGCGCCACATACTTTGCCAAGGGTACGGTCAGATCAAAGCGCAGCGCCAGATCGCTGTCGCCCTTCTGGAAGCGATAGATCTGTTTTTCCGTCTCACCGCCGCCTTTGGCCAGCAGCACCGGTGCCGATTCGATAACCGGCGTATCCAACGCAGTAAAGCCATACAGCGCATAGGTCTCGCGCAGGGTCTGCATAAAGCGCTCCATCTGCGCCTGGCGCGCCGGAAGCAATTCCATAAATCCGGACAATGTACGGGGTTTGATTCTTTCCATATTTTCAATCCTTTCCGATATTTACATACAAAAAAATGCAATCGTCCCGTGTTCTGGGACGATTGCATCTGCACTCGTGGTACCACCCAAATTCGGCGCACATAGGCGCCCTCCTTATATCCCTTAAAGCGGGACGGACTGCGATTTCGGCCATTGGCCTTATACGCCGGCTCCCAAGCTGTCTTCACCGGATACGATGCCCTAAGCGCTCTCAGTCATGGCGCTTTTCCCTGTAGACCCGTTCTATTCCGGTTACTCCTGCCTGCTCACTGCCTCTTTGCTCTGTCTCTGGAGGTGACGATATCACGCCAATCCAGATCGCCCCGTTTGAGGCCCTGA
>CAKTGW010000038.1 GCA_934561725.1 uncultured Oscillospiraceae bacterium | reverse complement strand
AGGCCACCAGCGTGTTCCTCCAGTGCGACCGCAGCTGCTTTGACGAGGAAACACTGGCTCTGCTGGATGCGGGCATCAACCCGCTGGTTTTCCCCGGGCTGGAGATCTCCGTCACATCCGAAGATTCCAAAGCCATCAACTTTGACCCCGCCCCGAAGGTCATTCTCTCCGCCAGCGGCATGTGCGAGGCCGGCCGTATCCGCCACCACCTGAAGCATAACCTCTGGCGCAAGGACAGCATCATTCTTTTCGTCGGCTATCAGGCCGTAGGCACACTGGGCCGCAGTCTTTATGAGGGCGCCAAAAGCGTAAAGCTCTTCGGTGAGGACATTGCCGTCAACGCCGAGATCCGTTATCTGGCCGGAAAAAGCGGCCATGCAGATAAAAACGGCCTGTTGGAGTGGATCAACGGCTTTGAAACCAAACCGCATACGGTGTTTGTCAACCACGGCGAGGACGCCAGCTGCACCAGCTTTGCCAACTGCCTCAGAGAAGAGCAGGGCTTCCAGAACGTCATTGCTCCTTACAGCGGCACAGTCTATGATCTTGCCGCCGACGCAATGGTCTATGAGGCCGTTCCCGTCCCTGTGGAGCCCGAAGGCGCAAAGCCCCGGGATACCAAAGCCCGTCAGCTTCTGGCCGCTCTTATGGACGCTGTGCGCCGCCTGACGAATATTGCCAAGCGGTTTGACGGACGCCCCAACAAGGACGTACGTGCCTTTACCGCAGAGATCGACAAGCTCTGCGACAAATGGCAGGACTGATGGAGCTTCAGCCCTCTGTTCAGCAGCAGATCTACGCCGCCCTGCGGGAGAACATCCTGCGGGGCGTGCATCCCCCGGGCGCACAGCTCAATGAGGCTGAGCTTGCCCGGTATTATGCTGTCTCCCGCTCGCCTCTGCGCGAAGCGCTCAGCCGTCTTGTCGGCGAGGGACTGCTGATAAGCCGGCCCAACCGCGGCATTTTTGTCCGCCGCTTTACGGAAAAATACATCAACGACGTATTGAACATGCGTGACATTTTGGAACGCCGCGGCGTCCGTTCCTTCCGGAATACAGAGGACGAACGCGCACAGCTGGCTGCCATGCGCGCAGAGGCCGAGGATATTCTCCGCACCGTCCCCTTTGATATTGAACGGCACAACGAATTTGACGGCCGTATGCATCATATGGTCATGAGCTTCAATGATAATGAATATATTGACGAGCTCTCTCTTCAGATCTATACGCTCTCCACACTGTTCTCTATCCAGCTGAAGACGCTGGAGGGCGGTATCGAGAGCGAAATGCAGCATATAGAGCTGATCGACACTCTGCTGAACGGCGATCTGCCCCGCGCCGAACGTCTGCTGCAAAAGCATATCCGCCGCACCAAAAAGCTGGTGCGCGATGCTATGAAAAACCACGGAGATCCTGCTTTATGATCAAAATCACCAATCTGCGGCTGCCGCCCCTGTCCGGCGAGGCCGAGATCCGCGCCGCAGCCGCAAAGCGGCTGCACATCTCTGCCGATGCGCTCACACGCGTTGCATTGACGCGCTCATCCATAGACGCCCGCCGCGGCCATCAGCCCGCCATGGTATGCTCTCTGCTTGTGGAATGTGCCAACGAATCTGCACTGCTTCGCAAAAGCAGAGACCGCTCCATCAGCGCTTATTCGCCGCCCCAATATATTCCGCCGATCCGCCTGCGTCAAAGCAGCAAACGGCCCGTTGTTGTAGGTCTCGGCCCTGCCGGGCTTTTTGCCGCTTTGTATTTGGCCCGGGCCGGTATTCCCTGCCTGGTTCTGGAACGCGGTGAGGATATAGACAGCCGGACGCACACGGTAGAAACCAGCTGGAAAACCGGCAAAACAGACCGTGAATCCAACGTCCAGTTCGGCGAGGGCGGCGCCGGCGCTTTTTCTGACGGAAAGCTCACCACCGGCACACACGACGGCAGGATCACCGCCGTTCTGGAAACTCTGCATCAATTTGGTGCACCGGAGGATATTCTCTGGTCCCATAAGCCCCACATCGGTACGGACATTTTGCGTCAGGTCGTGCGCGCCATCCGTCTGGAGCTGATTCGTCTGGGCTGCGAGGTTCGCTTCGGCCACAGGATGACCGGACTGCACTTTTCCGAAGGCGTACTGACCGGTGTGACCGCCGAAAGTTCCGGCGGCAGCTATACCGCAGATACTGATGCTGTTGTTCTGGCCATCGGCCACTCCGCCCGGGACAGCTTTGCCATGCTTGCAGAAAGCGGCCTGGAGCTGATCCCCAAGCCCTTCGCCATGGGTGTACGGATCGAACACCGCCAGAAAGATATCAGTGCCGCTCAATTCGGCCCGCTGCACGAGCAGCTGCCGCCTGCTGATTACAAGCTTGCCGAGCATCTGGAAAATGGCCGCAGTGTCTTTTCCTTCTGCGTCTGCCCCGGCGGCGTAGTGGTCGCCTCCGCCTCCGGCGATGGCGAGATCGTCACGAACGGCATGAGCTATCGCGCCCGTGATGGCGAGAATATCAACGGCGCATTGCTCGTCAATGTTACGCCCGACGATTTTGATGGCGCCGACCCGCTGGCCGGCGTACGGTTCCAGCATTACTGGGAACAAAAAGCCTTTGCTCTTGGCGGCGGCCGGGGATACGCCCCGGCCCAGACTGTTGGAGATTTTCTTTCCGGTACTCCCTCAGCAGGCGCCCAGGGTATTGAACCCTCTTACCGCCCCGGCGTCACCTGGACAGACCTCAGCAAGGCGCTGCCCGGCTTCGTAACGGAGAGTCTACGTCTGGCCCTGCCCCGGTTTGGCAAAAAGGTCCGCGGCTTCGATGCTCCAGCAGCTGTCCTCACCGGCATAGAAAGCCGTTCCAGCTCGCCGTTACGCATCCAGCGCGGTACAGATTTTTGCGCCACACGGCTTCTGGGCCTGTATCCCTGCGGGGAGGGCGCCGGCTATGCCGGCGGCATTGTCTCCGCCGCCGTAGACGGCATCCGCATTGCCGAAGCCATAATAACAAAAGAATAAAAAACGGACTGTACCTTCCCGGTACAGTCCGTTTTCTCTTTTGATCACCGCATATAAGCGTCAGCGCAGAGGCTGCTGACCAGAACAGCATCGCACTGGCCGGCATCCAGCGCCGCAAAGCATTCTTCCTCACTGGTAAGCACCAGCAGCCGCCCCAGCCGCTCCATCAGCCGGGTATTCTCCTCCAGTGCAGCGCCCATAGTCGAGGAGGACAAGGTCGCCAGTACCTTTCCCTTCAGTGCCCCCTGCCGACTGATGCCGCTGGAGGCCTTAGCCACGATCGTATAGCGTTCGCTGATGTAATTCGGTGAGCACGACAGTCCCTTTGCGTCATCGTCTGTTCCGAAGCCCCCGGCCACGCAGTCCACATTTCCGGAAGCCAGTTCAACTGCCGCACTGCCGCGCTCAATGGCCTGAAAGCGGAGCTCCCAGCCCAGCCGGGCACAGATCTCAGTGAGCATATCTGCATCAAATCCCATGACCTGTCCATTTTCCTCATAGCACAGAGGGCGTGCCCCTTTATAGTAGCCCAGGATCAGCACGCGCTGGGGCTGATTTTGCAGCCAGCCCGCCATATCAGCATCCCCGGGAACTGAAACACTGTTGTCTCCAAACCATTTGACCGACAGCTGGGCCAGTGTGCCGTCTGCCGACAGGACCATCATGCCTGCGGTAATAATATCGCGCAGCCGGTCCCCATCTCTGAACGCCACACAAAGCTCTTGTCCGCCCAGCCTGTCCACCACCCGGTAGCCGGAAGCCTCGCCCCCGGAGCAGGCGCCAAGGCCAAAACACAAGCTCAAAGTCAGGAGCAGAGCCAGTATTCTCTTCAACATACCGCCCTCCTTTCGCATAGCAGGAAATATAATAAACCAAAATCCGCGCATTAGCAAGCTAAATCTCGCTTTCGCGGCTCTCTCCGGGCAAAAAAGCTGTTTTTTTACACTTTGTTCATCCTATCATATTCCCTGCGGATATAATTTGATGTATAATATTTAATAATATATCTATCTCCTGAGAAAGGCGGATCATATATGGAAAACAACAAGAAAGCCCTGGTCGTTGAGGATGACTCCAATATTGCCGAGCTGCTGCGTCTGTATCTGGAAAAAGACGGCTTTGACGTCTCCATTGCCCACGACGGCGCAAAGGGCTCTGAAATGGCTCTCTCTTTGAATCCGGACCTGATGCTGCTCGATATCATGCTGCCTGAAAAAAGCGGCTGGCAGGTCTGCCGTGAAGTACGCAAGGTCTCTAAAATGCCCATCATCATGCTCACCGCCAAGGGCGAGACCTTTGACAAGGTCTCCGGCCTGGAAATGGGCGCCGATGACTATATCGTCAAGCCCTTTGAAGTAAAGGAGCTGCTGGCCCGCATCCATGCAGTCATGCGCCGCACAGAGCCCGAGGACAGCGGCACGGAAAAGCGCCGACTGACCTTTGATAATCTGGTCATTGATCTGGACTCCTATGAGCTGATCGTAAAGGGCCGCAAGATCGATACGCCCCCCAAGGAGATGGAGCTGCTGTATCATCTGGCCTCTGCCCCCAACCGCGTCTTTACCCGCAACCAGCTTCTGGATGAAGTCTGGGGCTTTGACTATTTCGGCGACAGCCGTACCGTGGATGTACACATCAAGCGTCTGCGCGAAAAGCTGGAGGGTGCCAGCGACAAGTGGAGCCTGAAAACCGTATGGGGCGTCGGCTACAAATTTGACGTGGCAGAGGACTGAGTCCCATGCGCAGCACATACTTCAAAAACTTTTTTGTAAGCGCCACTTTATCTGTGCTCAGCTTTCTCATCCTGGGCACGGCCTTCATTTTTCTCTCCCGCAGCTATCTGCTGGAGGAACGGCGCGGAAGCATGGAGATCAACGCCAGCGAGGTCTCGCGCACGGCCATTGCCTTTGCAGAAAACGGCGATCTGGAAAACTGGGATCTGCGCATGATGATCACCTCTGTTGCCCACAGCACCGGCAACGAAGTCATGATCGCCAATGCCGACGGGCAGATCGTGGCCTGTTCTGACAAGGATCTCTACTGCCACCATATCGGCTACCAGCTGGACAGTCTGGCTTTGCAGCAGCTGAGCGAAACCGGAAAAAATGTTCTGACAAATCTGGGCGGTCTTTTCTCCGCTGTGCACTATATCGTCTCCGCCCCCATCACGGATCCGGACTCGGAACAGACGCTGGGCTATGCCATTGTCGGATACGATTCCTCCCGCGTCATGGAGACATGGAACACCTTTTTCGCCATCTTTCTGCTTGTAAGCATTTGTACGCTGAGCGTTACGGTAATGCTCACGCTGGTCACCACACGTCAGCAGACCCGCCCGATCAACGAGATGGCCGCTGCCGCCATGAAATTTGCCCATGGCGATTTCTCCGTCCGCATTGCAGACACCGGCCGGGATGATGAGCTGGGCGCGCTGACCGCCTCCTTCAACCTGATGGCGGATTCTCTGGAGAAGAGCGAACAGCGCCGCAGAGAATTCATCGCCAATGTCTCTCACGAGCTGAAAACTCCCATGACCACGATCTCCGGCTTTGCCGATGGCATTCTGGATGGAACGATCCCCCCCGACAAGGCCCGCCCTTATCTGGAGACCATCTCGTCCGAAACCAAGCGGCTGAACCGCATGGTCCGCCGCATGCTGGAGCTGAGCCGTATTCAGGCCGAGGATACTGAGGAGCTTCTGAAAAAAAGCTTTGATATCAGCGAGGTACTGATGCGCACATTGCTGAGTCTGGAGGGAAAGATCAATTCCAAGCATCTGGATGTTGACGCCAGCCTGCCCGAAGAGCACTTTATCGTCCGCGGCGACGGCGATGCGATCACCCAGGTCGTGTATAACCTTCTGGATAACGCCATAAAGTTTTCCAAAGAGGGCACCTCCCTTGGTCTGAGCCTGTGGAAGCAGGACAACAAGGCCTATGTATCCGTGAAAAACCACGGCGATACGATCCCGGCAGATCAGCTGAGTCTGATCTTTGACCGTTTCCACAAAACGGATTCCTCCCGCAGCAAGGATCGTGAGGGCGTAGGGCTGGGTCTCTATATTGTAAAAACCATTCTCGGCAACCACAACGAGGACATTTCCGTTACCAGCGCTGCCGGCGTAACTGAATTCGTGTTCACACTTACACTGAAAAAGCAGTAATTTTTTGAATTTTTATTTACTCTATATTCATACGCAGTTCACACATTTACCGCTGCGGCAGGATATAATCAAATCAACCTCAAGGAGGAAAACACAATGGCATTTGGAGGCTGGAACAGCCGCGAAGGCGTCCGCCCTGAGGACCCGTGGAATACCCGGGATCCTTCAGAACAGCGTATTTCCCAGTGCAAGCACGCACCCGAGCCTGAATTAAAGGGTTCTAAGCTGGTTCGTCCCAAGCAGAAGAGCATGCTGTCTCTCATTGTTGTGATCGCAGTTATTATTGCCGCTCTTCTGGCTGTTTCACTGATCGCAATGGTTTTCAGCACAGGATCTGGCAGCTTTGGTTCCAACACGCCATTTATTCCCTCTGCAGATGCAACCGCCGGTTTGCCCGGCGATTACAGCAGCTTTGAGGAATTTCTGGAAAATTACTTCCAGAGCGGTTCCGGCAGCGGCGTCAATTACCTTGACCAGACTGATCCGGCACCCGGACGTTCTCTCATTCTCTCCACCCGCGCCGCAGAGCATTTATCCATTCAGGATATTTATGAAAAATGCATTCCCTCCATCGTGGCCATCACAGCTGAGCTGGACGGTGACTATTACAGTTGGGGAACCGGCGTGATCTTCTCAGAGGACGGCTACATCATCACCAACAGTCATGTGCTGGATGACGCCGTCAACGCAACTGTCACCCTCTACGATGACAGGGACTATCCGGCGATGCTGGTCGGATATGATTCCCTCAGCGATATAGCCGTCATTAAGATCGACTGCACCGGCCTGACACCCGCAGAATTTGTCTCCTCCGAGGGGCTCCGGGTGGGCGACGATGTGGTTGCTATCGGAAATCCTATGGGTGAAGAGCTGCGCGGTACCATGACCAGTGGGATCATCTCGGCCATCAACCGCCAGGTCTATACAGACGGCAATACCATGACTCTGATCCAGACCAATGCGCAGATCAACGAAGGCAACTCCGGCGGTGCGCTCATTGACATGAGCGGCCGGGTCATCGGTATCACAAACATGAAAATGGTCTCCTACGTCTCCAGCATTGAGGGATTGGGCTTCGCCATCCCCACCAGCACAGTCAAGCCGGTCGTAGATGAGATCCTGGACAGCGGCTACGTGGCAGGACGGCCCGGCATCGGCGTAACCGTTGGTGCAGTTCCGGCTGAAACTCAGAGCGAATACGGCGTGCCCGCCGGCGTTTACGTCAGCGAGGTGACCGTGGGCTCCGGAGCCGAAGCCGCGGGGATATGCCCCGGCGACATTATTACCGCCGCCAACGGCATTGAAGTTTATACCTCAGCAGATCTGAACGCCGTAAAGGGCAAGCTTGATGTAGGTGATTGGATCACTCTTACGGTCTGGCGCGACGGTGAATATGCCGACTTTGATGTGGAGCTGCTGGATATGAATACGCTGTTCAATTAATTTGCTACTCTTCTTTTTCTATACAAACACTCCTCTCTTTTTGGCGAAGCCCCGGACGCAAGTCCGGGGCTTTGTCATATTCGCCGTTGAACAGCTCACGAATAAAAAAATCCCCGATGCACCAGCATCGGGGATTTTTTATTCAAATAAAGCAGGCCGCTGAAGAAAGCTTCGGGTCTTTTCGCTCTTGGGATGTTCAAA
>CAKTGW010000037.1 GCA_934561725.1 uncultured Oscillospiraceae bacterium | reverse complement strand
CCCTTCAGGGAGACGACCTTGCGGGGATCACAGAGCGTATCGCCGGTTTTGACCTTATCCATCTTGCCGATGGCGCCGATATCACCGCAGGTGAGTTCTTTGACTTCAGTGGCTTTTTTGCCGCAGAAGGTGTACAGACGGCCGAGCTTTTCAGTGTCGCCGGTACGGGCGTTGACCAAGGTGGTGTCCGCATTGATTGCGCCGGAGAGCACCTTGACAAAGGAGTATTTGCCGTACTGGTCGGAAACGGTTTTAAATACAAAAGCACTGGGAACACCGCCCGGGGAGACAACGAATTCTTCGGTCTCACCATCGGCGCGGGTAGCCTTGTGGTAGTTGCCTTCCATGGGATTGGGAAGCAGATCCACAATATAGTCCATCAGCATCAGGCTGCCCATAGTAGTGATGGCACTGCCGCAGAGGACAGGGAACAGGCTGTTTTCCCGAACGCCCTGACGCAGACCCTGGATCATTTCGGCGTAGGTGAAATCCTCGCCGGAGAAGAACTTATCCATCAGCTCTTCGCTGGTCTCGGCCACAGATTCCTTCAGTGCGTCGTTGAATTCGGCAATGACGGCATCCTTGCCCTCGGGGATCTCAATTTCAACGCGCTTGCCGCCCTGCATCTCATAGGCGCGCTTGTTCAGCACGTCGATGATGCCGGTGACGCGCTTGCTGTCATCCCAGATGGGAACGACGACAGGTGCAATCTTGTTGCCGAAACGCTCGCGCAGGGCGTCGAAGGTCTTATTATAGTCGCTGTTATCTTCATCGGTTTTGGAGATATAGATAAAGCGGGGCATGCTGCGCTCTTCGCAGTATTTCCAGGCCTTTTCCAGACCAACGGATACACCGTCCTTGGCGGAGCAGACGATCACGGCGGCATCGGCGGCGCGGAGCGCCTCAACAACTGCGCCGGAAAAATCAAAAGCACCCGGACAGTCGATCAGATTTATTTTGCAGCCCTTGTAATCCAGCGGGGCGAGAGAAGCAGAAATAGAGATCTGCCGTTTGACCTCTTCAGGATCGCTGTCGCATACGGTGTTGCCGTCAGCTGTGCGGCCCATACGGTCGATTGCGCCGGTCATATAGAGCAGGCTCTCAGCAAGAGAGGTCTTGCCGCTGCCGCTGTGACCGAGCAGACAGACATTGCGGATGTTTTGAACAGAATAGCTCATGTGGGTTTCTCTCCTTGACCGTGTATTTTAATGCTTTAAGCAGGTGTAACAACATCTGAAGCACAAGACAGATTATACACCAACTGCAAGAAAATGGCAACAAAAATTCTAAAAATAACCGAATGAGACTATCTTAAATTGTACGAAATCAACAAAACCGGCAAAACTGTCAGGAGCATGAAGAACAGAAGCCGTGAAGCAAGTGCGGCTGAGGGAGCATCGCCGCGGCATAGAAGCAGGACAATGGCCATGCCGACCACAGCGCAGACCAGAGAAAAGACCACCAGAATGCGGGTAAACTGATACAGCCGCCGGGCATGATCCGTACATTCTACCATTGTGCCGAGTCCGTGACGGGTAACGGCTGCGGCTACAGGTGTGGCTTCATTGTGCTCTACAGCCGAAACGCGGTAGCGCTCAGAGAAGGTGGGAAATTCAAAATCATCTGTAGCGACCTGAAATTTCTGACGGATCATCATAGGATTGATATTGAAATCCCGCACAGCAAAAATGGGGAATTTGTAATCCCGCAAAAGGATCTGAAGAGCGCGCTGCACAGAGGCAGTGGGCGTGTAGGTGATGGAAAAATAACCGGCCAGCTTGCCGTTGATGACAGTGAATACGGCATTTTTCATGGTCAATCCCGCCGGCAGGCGAATGCCCATGAGGCTCATAAAGCTGGAAGAGCCAATCAGCACTTCTTCCGAATTGATGTGTGCGATCAGGCCGCCGCCCTCATGGGGCTGAAAGTCCTCCACCTTGCAGACAGCACAGTTATGCTTCTGCATCAGCCGGGAGAAAGCGGGAGACAGCGCACAGCCGGAGGTGACGATCAGCGAGCCCGTATAGCCGATCAGCTTTTCGTCCTTCACACCGCAGTTGCGTATGGCATCGATCCGGATCGTGTTGGGGGGAAAAATATCCCGGTCGAGCACCACAAAACGGCGCGCGGCGCCAATATCGGCACAGCCCTCATAGCCGGCAATAGCGGCACCCAGCACATGCAGGTGCTTGGCGCTGGCGGCGAAGGGCATGGAGAAAGCAATCAGGGATACAAAGGAAGCACTGGCGGCCAGCATGGCACTGAACAGATGCACAAAGGCACCGGCACCAAAGCGGAAGGAGGCCAGCAGCGCCAGCACGAAGGCCGCTGCGATCAGATAAGGCGCGGCTACGATGTGCGAGATCTCACTCAGATCAGCGCATTCGCTGCGGCGGACCAAATGATCCAGGGGCAAGTCGCATTTAAGAACGCAGTAGGCGTTTTCCGTAATTCCGGGCTCTGCGGTAATCGCAGTCGGCGCCTGCTTGGCCTCGGTCAGTGTGTTGAAGGTTGAGACCATGGCCATACAGGTGAAGCGGCTGCTCCAGATGCCCAGGCAGATGCTCCAGGCTGAGACCGCACAGAGCGGCAGACCAAAATCCAGCTTACCTGCGGCGACCAGCACTGCGTCCAGCATGGAAAAAAGGCAGGAGAGCACGGCGAGAGACTCGGTGCCGGGCTTCAGGTCGACAAGAGAACGCAGACCGGCAGTCAAAACATCTGTTCCTGCAAACATAACGGAAGCAAGAAGAATCAGGCAGACCAGAGCGGCGGTTTGCGTACTGGAGCCCAGTGCGCCGAACAGCGGCAGGAAGCCTGTAAAGGCGAAGGTGATATAAGTGAGCAGCACGCACAAAAAAGTAGCGGCACGGCTGCGGAAAAGCAGCGAATGCAGCTGCATGGAATAGAGGCGGGCCGCCTTTTTCGGAGAAAGCTCCGGGCCTTCGTCAATGGGCTCGGCCGTAGGGGCCTGGCGCAGCTCGTTGTGATACTTTGCGGCTGCGGCCGCCAGCAGATTCAGTACTGGTGCCATCAGAGTTTCGCCAAGGCTTTTTTTACGTAGGGGGCGGCTTCGGCGCGGGGACTCTTCCTCCTGCACATCGGGATCTGCAGTGGAAAAGTCAGCGGCAGAATAGGTCTCAAAGGGAATATCCGCCTCGGAGAAGCCCTCGGAATGCGGCTCGGGCTCCGGGGCGGGCTCCGGCTCCGGTTCCTCGATGGAAGAGGAGATGGTATCGTCCAGCGCCTCTATCATGATGCTGCGGCTTTTCTGTTCCACAGCGGAGCGATGCGCGTCCTCCATCTCCTCTTCGGCACGGTATTCTGCGAGTATAGCTTCCAGTGAGAACTGCTCGGGGTCAAGATTATAATCGTGGTTGTTATCCATTGGTGTATGACCTCTGCTTGATTTTTAACCGAGGCTCCGCTGTCTCAGAATCTCGTAGATCAGAATGGATGCCGCAGCGGAGGCGTTCAGGGATGAAACCTTGCCGTGCATGGGTATACTGACCATGAAATCACATTTTTCAGCGACTAGCCGGCCCATTCCGTCGCCTTCAGAGCCAATCACAACAGCAACAGGACCGCGCAGGTCTGTTTTCCACAGGTCAGAAGCGCCGTCTGCCGCGGTGCCATAGACCCAGAGGCCGGCATCCTTCAGCTCACGGATGGCAGAAACCAGATTGGGGACACGGGCAACGGCCATATGCTCTGCGGCACCGGCGCTGGTCTTATCAACTACAGCGGTCAGTCCGGCGCTGCGGCGCTTGGGAATAATGACCCCGTGGGCACCGGCACACTCGGCGGTGCGGATAATCGCACCCAGATTGTGCACGTCGCTGATCTCGTCGCAGATGACCACAAAAGGCGGCTCGTTCCGCTCTGCGGCGATATTCAGAATATCCTGCACGGAACAGTATTCCCTCACAGCGGCCAGAGCGATCACGCCCTGATGGGCGTGAGTCCGGCTCATGGCATCCAGCTTGCGGCGGTCGGCTTCTACTACAACAATGCCCTTTTCGCGGGCAGTGGAAGCAATATGGCCCAGTGTTTTGTCCACATCGCCCTTGGCAATATAAATTTTATCGATGCTGCGGCCGGCACGGAGCGCTTCCGTTACCGAGTTGCGGCCTTCGATCATATCTTCTCTATCGTCTGTAAACATAGTACCTCTGCTCACTTCAAAGCGGCTTTCAGTGCGTTAATCATGTTGGTCTGCTCCCAGGGCAGGTCAATGTCCGTGCGGCCAAAATGACCATAGGCGGCAGTCTGACGGTAAATGGGACGGCGCAGATCCAAATCGCGGATGATGGCTGCGGGGCGCAGATCAAAGACGCGGCTCACGGCCTCGGAGAGCTGCTCATCAGACACGGTGCCGGTGCCGAAGGTCTCGATGCGGACGGACACGGGATGGGCAACACCGATAGCGTAAGCCAGCTGAAGCTGGCAGCGCTTGGCCAGACCGGCGGCAACAACGTTTTTGGCAACCCAGCGGGCAGCATAGGCGGCAGAGCGGTCCACCTTGGTGGGATCCTTGCCGGAGAAGGCACCGCCGCCGTGGGGCGCGCTGCCGCCGTAGGTATCAACGATGAGCTTACGGCCGGTAAGTCCGCTGTCGCCCTGGGGGCCGCCGACTACGAAACGGCCGGTGGGGTTAACATAGATCTTGGTATTTTCATCCATCAGCTCAGCGGGGATGATGGGGCGGATGACCAGCTCGATCATATCCTTGCGGATCTGCTCCAGCTCGACCTCAGGGCCGTGCTGTGTGGAGACGACCACGGCTTCGATGCGCTTGGGCGTATTGTCCTCGTTGTACTCAACCGTTACCTGCGTCTTGCCGTCGGGACGGAGATAGGCCACCTGGCCGGACTTGCGCACCAGAGTGAGCTGCTTGGCTAGCTTATGTGCAAGAGAGATAGGCAGAGGCATCAGCTCGGGCGTCTCATCGCAGGCGTAGCCGAACATCATGCCCTGATCGCCGGCACCGTTGTCCAGACCGTCGTCGGCAGAGCCCTCCTTGACCTCGAGGCATTTGTCCACGCCCATGGCGATGTCGGGAGACTGCTCGTCGATAGAGGTGATAACAGCACAGGTATCGCAGTCAAAGCCAAATTTGGCACGGTCATAACCGATCTCACGGACGACCTGACGGACGATCTTGGGAATATCCACATAGCAGCTGGTGCTGATCTCGCCCATAACATGGACCAGGCCAGTGGTCACAGTGGTCTCACAGGCGACGCGGGCCATTTTATCCTTGGACAGAATGGCGTCCAGAACAGCGTCGGAGATTTGGTCGCAGATCTTGTCGGGATGACCTTCCGTTACAGATTCGGAGGTGAAGATCCGATTGATATTCTTGTTCATAGTATTGATCCTCTCTGCTCTGATTTATTTTGAAGTGAAATAACAAAAATGAACATATATCATACCATAACATATTTCTTCTTCTACTTAAAGAGTAAATTTTGCTTTATCACAGTTTATTTACAAATTTTCTATGGACTGAAAAGACGTAAACGTGTATGATGTTCTTTACTAAAGGGAACGAGGAGGATTTGCAGCTTATGAAGAGCTTCTCAAGGTGGGTGGACCGGTTTTGCGTAAATCACCGCAATTTCGGCATCCCCAATCTGATGATGTTTGTGGTGGTCGGCAACCTGGTCGTCTGGCTGTTCGGTGCGGTGGACAAGACCCACACGCTGTACAGCCTGCTGTATTTCAATGCCGAGGCTATTTTCCACAAGGGACAGATCTGGCGGCTGATCAGCTTTATATTTGTGCCCCAGTATGGTGGGCTGAGCCTGCTGCTTTCACTGTATTTTGCCTACTTTATCGGCTCAACTCTGGAGCAGCATTGGGGAACAGCGCGCTTTACCCTGTACTATCTTTCCGGCGTTCTGTTCAACGTCCTCTTCGGTGTTCTCTTCTGGCTGCTTGGCTATAATATTTATGTGGACGCATTTTATATCAGTATGTCCATGTTTTTCACCTTTGCGCTGATGTATCCGGATATGACGGTGCTGCTTATGTTCATTATTCCGGTGAAGATGAAGTGGCTGGCCTGGATCGATGCGGCTTTCTTTGCCCTGAACGTGATCAGCAATCCGTTCCCGGTCAATCTGCTTCCCATTGTGGCGATTCTGAACTTCCTGCTGTTCTGCTGGGATGATATCATGCGGTATGCCCGGCCCTACAGTTCGGTCAACAACAAGAATACGGTCAATTTCCGCCGGGAGGTCAATCGGATGCAGCGGGAGGAGCGCACGCGGGACTATTCACGCAAGTGTGAGGTCTGCGGACGCACGGACCGGGATTATCCGGATCTGGAATTCCGCTATTGCTCCCGCTGCTCCGGCTATCACTGCTACTGCATCGACCACATCAACAACCATGTCCACCACAAGGACTGAGAAATAAAAAACCGGCCTGTACCGGAATGCAAAAGACCCATGTTCGCACCGTCAGGTGTTTAACATGGGTCTTAGTAATATTCGTTTATTTTATATAAATTTCACTTTCTGCAAAAAGAACAGCCTTTCCGCTCAAGCAGACACGTTTTCCGGTATAACAACAGTAGAGGATTCCGCTGCGTGCAGAGGCCTGATATGCGATCAGTTCATTTTTACCCAGCTTTTCGGTCCAGATGGGAACTACATGGCAATGTCCACGCCCACAGACCGGGTCTTCAGGGATCTTACACTTTGGAAAAAAACAGCGTGTCGCACAGTCAAAATTGCGGCTTTGAGCCGTCACATGCAGACCATGCCCATCCAGTTGACGGATAAGCTCCTGATTTGGGATCAGACAGCGAAGCTGCTCTTCTGTTTTCAGGATGCACACCAGATCGGCATCCATGTAGGCTTCTACCGGGGTAACGCCCAGTGCGTGAACCATCAGTTCCGTTACCGGGATTTGTTTCGGATGATAGGCTGGAAGATCAAGAGTAAGCATATCATCCTTCCTTGTGACGTGCAGTACACCGCTCAAGGTATCAAAATATATATCATCGGTTTCCGGCTCGATAAAATGGGTAATGACATATGCTGCTGCCAGTGTTGCATGGCCGCACAGGTCAATTTCTCCGCCCGGGGTGAACCAGCGCAGACAATAGTGGCCGCCGTTTTTGACGGCAAAAGCCGTTTCTGACAAACTGTTCTCAATGGCGATTTTCTGCATGGTATCATCTGTAAGCCATTGTTTCATCACACAGACTGCTGCCGGATTGCCCTTGAATACCTCATCTGTGAATGCATCCACAATATATTGCTTCATAGTCAGACCTCACGTTCCATTTCAATATCCGCTTTTTCGGATTTCCAGAACTCTTTACGGTAAGGCACTTCGCGGAAACCGAACTTCCTGTACAGGTGGATGGCGGGTTTCAGGCTGCGGCAGGAAATGAGTATCTCCTTCTTTGCGCCGTGCTCCTCGGCATAGTGCATGGCGGCTTGCAGAACGGCGCTTCCGGCACCGGTGCCCGTATACTGATTTCGGGCAGCAAGTTTGCAAAGCTCCCATGTGGTGCCTTCCAGCGGCATAGCCATACAGGTGGCGAGAACTTCACCGTCATCATCCAGAGCAAAGAATGCCATTGCACCCTGTGCGATTAGATTTTCTACATGATCCATAGCGTACTGGTCAAAGGATTCTACCCAATAAAACCGGGTCAGCCATTCCGTGTTCAGACGGATAAAGACTTCCCGGTATTCCGGGCGGTAGGGCACGATTTTCATTTTTCTTTCCTTCTATTACAATAAATTTGGACAGGAAAGCCAGACAGCCAGTCCGGCTTTCTTTCCATCTCGTGCCTAAGCT
>CAKTGW010000036.1 GCA_934561725.1 uncultured Oscillospiraceae bacterium | reverse complement strand
GAGTGGACCAGCTCGCCCTTTTCGGCATCCAGCTCGCCCTCGTCCTTCATATTTTCAATAATGTCATAGAGCTCATCCTCGGTAACGGTTTTTTCCGTATCGCCATGGGTGAAACGGGCTACGGTGGTTCCGATAAAGGAGAGTATGGCGCTCAGCGGTGTAAGCAGCTTCATCAGAATACTCAGTGAGCCGGCTGTACCCAGCGCAAAGCGCTCAGCATATTTTTTGCCGATGCTTTTGGGGAGCATTTCCGCGGCAAAAAAGACCACGACCGTGGTAATGATCGTACTGACGGCCACATAACCCATGCCAAAATCCCGGCGTACGATGACAGTGACCATAGAGGCTGCGGCCAAATGTGTGACATTGGTGCCGATAAGAATGGTGGTTATTGCCTGGTCGAAGTTGTCGAGAATGGCCATGGCTTTTTTAGCCCGGCTGTCGCCGCGGTCCATGAGCGTTTTTAGCCGGATGCGGCTCACAGACGCCAGCGCCGTTTCGGCAACTGCGAAATATGCAGCTGCAAAAAGCAGCAGGATAATAATACACCAGGACAACAAACTGCCCTCTTCCATTATGGATGAACACTCCTTTATTTTTCGCATACAATACCAGTATACTTAATATCAATGCATTGTACCACAGAGACACCGCCGCGTCAACGGCTGGAGAAACTCTTAACACGGAAACAGAGAATTTTGGGAAGCTCTTGTCCCCGAAGGACAAAGGTGCTATACTCAGTGGAAATGACTTGGAAGAGGGGGGAGAGGAATGCTTCAACTGCTTGCAAAACGGTTTATACCGGATTGGCAGAACTATACGGACACTGCAGTGCGGCGGCAATACGGCATGCTGTGCAGTCTGGTGGGGATCGTTTTCAATCTGCTGCTGTTTGCCGGGAAATATCTTGCGGGCTTTCTGAGCGGTTCCATCGCCATTATGGCTGACGCCTTCAACAACCTGTCGGACGGCGGATCCTCTCTTATTACCCTGCTTGGCTTCAAGCTCTCCGGCATGAAGCCGGACAAGGAGCACCCCTTTGGTCATGGACGTATGGAATATATTGCGGGCTTTTCCGTTTCGGTAGCCATTATCCTGATGGGCTTTGAGCTGGGCAGGAGCTCTCTGGTGAAGCTGTTCCATCCGGAGCCGGTAGAGACATCCTGGCTGAGTATGGGGATCCTGGCGGCGTCTATTGCGGTAAAGCTCTATATGTACAGCTATAACCGCATATTGGGCGGAAAGCTGCATTCTGACGCCATGGAGGCTACAGCTACCGACAGCCTGTCCGATGCGGTGGCCACGGGGGCGGTATTGCTCTGTATGCTGCTCAATGCAGTGACCGGTCTGGATCTGGATGCGTGGTGCGGTCTGCTGGTTGCGCTGTTTATTCTTAAGGCCGGTTACGGAGCGGCCAGAGATACGCTCAGTCCGCTGCTGGGCCGTGCACCGGATAAAGAGCTGGTGGATGAGATCTACAGGATCGTGATGGAGCATGAGCAGGTGGTCGGGCTGCACGATCTGATCGTGCACGACTATGGTCCCGGCCGGCTGATGATCTCGCTGCACTGCGAGGTGCCGGAGGACGGCAATATTCTGGATATGCATGAGGCGATCGACCATATAGAGAAGGAACTGACCGAGCGCCTGGGCTGCGACGCTGTGATCCACATGGATCCCATTGCCACGGAGGACGAGACGGTGAATGCGGCCCGAGAGCAGGTGGCAGAGCTGGCGCGCAGGGTGGAGCCTCAGGCTACAATCCACGATTTTCGCATGGTGCGGGGAACGCACAATACCAATCTGATTTTCGATATGGTCCTGCCGATCGAGAGCCAGATGAGCGGTGCGGAGGCGCGGACGCGGATCGCGGCATTGGTAGCGGAGGCTATGCCCGGCTGCCAGACTGTGGTGCATATCGATAAGGCATATACAGACCGCTGAGGACAGCAGATAAAAAAGGACGCCTGAAAAGGCGTCCTTTTTTGAAGATATAGTTTACAATAATATTAATTATGTAATTATTTTTAGCGTTAAAAGATTACATAATATACAATAAACTAGTTTGTTTATACAAAATTATTGATATAAAATAAAAGAATTGCACAAAACACTCTTGCATTTTGCGGGGGATGCTGTATAATAACAAGCTCAGATATTTAGAACAGATTGTGAGGAGGACAACGATGACCCGTGATTTGACCCGGGGACAGCCGATGAAGCTGATCCTGCAATTCGGGATCCCGATCCTGTTGGGTATGCTGTTTCAGCAGTTGTATAATGTAGTGGATACGGCTATTGTGGGAAAGACCCTGGGCGGCGCGGCACTGGCTGCCGTGGGCAGCACCGGAGCCATCAATTTTCTGGTAGTGGGCTGCTGTATTGGCATTTGCAGCGGCTTTTCCATTCCGGTCGCGCAGCGCTTCGGCGCGGGGGACTACAGAGCCATGCGCCAGTATGTGATCGGCAGCATGCGCTGCACCGTATTTTTTGACGTGCTGTTTACGGCGGTGACGCTGCTTACCTGCGGATGGGTCCTGCATCTGATGCAGACACCGGAGGAAATATTCGACCAGGCGTTTACTTACATTGCCACGATCTATGCGGGACTGACCGGATATATGCTTTATAATATGACGGCAGGCATCCTGCGCGCTCTTGGAGACAGCCGGACGCCGGTCATCTGGCTGGTGGCAGCTTCTGTGATCAATGTGGTGCTGGATCTGGTGTTTATCATCAATTTTGGCCTGGGCGTTTTCGGTGCGGCTTTTGCCACGGTCCTGTCCCAGCTGATCGCGGGGCTGGGCTGTCTCTGGAAGGTTTGCCGCGGCTTTGAGATCCTGCATTTTGAGCGTGAGGACTGGGTGTGGGACTGGAAAAAGATCGGTAAGCTCTGCGGACTGGGCCTGCCCATGGGCCTGCAGTATTCCATTACGGCTATTGGCAGCATAGTGATCCAGACGGCCGTGAATGTGCTGGGTACCAGCTATATCACAGCAGCCACTGCGGCAAACAAGGTGAGCATGTTTATCTGCTGTCCCTTTGATGCTATGGGCAGTACAATGGCTACCTATGGCGGGCAGAACGTGGGCGCAGGCAAGCTGAACCGCCTGAATGAGGGGATCAAAGCGTGTACGCTGCTGGGACTGATCTATTCCGGCGTTGCACTGGCCATTGTGCTGACGGCGGGAAACGGTCTGGTCATGCTGTTTCTGGACGCGCCCAGCGCATCTTTGGCCCCTCTGGCGGTGCGCTATCTGACCACGCTGGTCAGCTTTTATTTCCCTCTGGCACTGGTGAATATCTTTCGTTTCATGATTCAGGGAATGGGCTTTTCGCCTCTGGCCACCTGCGCAGGCGTGCTGGAGATGGTCGGGCGCAGTGCCGTGGCGTTTCTTGTGCCGTGGTTTGGCTTTGCGGCGGCCTGCTTTGCCTCTCCGGCGGCGTGGATCTTGGCAGATCTGTTCCTTGTCCCGGCTTATTTTCACTGCTGCCGCAGGCTGAAGCGGATGTACGGCCGGCCGCAGACAAATTGATCCCCGAAAACCGACAACCTCTCCGGTCCAACGAACCGGAGAGGTTTTTTTGATGTATCAAAAGATTCAGATATAGCGGGACAGCTCTTCAATGCTTTTACGCGGCGGGGCTGAGCCGTCCTTTTCCGGATAGCCCAAGGCGATCAGCGCAGTAACGCGCTGTCCCTCCGGCAGCCCGATCAAATCGGCAATTTTCTGCGCGTCAAAGATGCCCAGGATTACGCTCCCAACACCCAAATCATGGGCGGCCAGGCAGAAGGTCTGTGCGGCAATACCCGCGTCAAACATCTCCCAGCTGTCGCCCTTGTCGGTACTGAAGCTGCCGTCCTTCTCATAGCCGCAGATACCGGTCACGGCGCTGAGCACGACCAGTGCAGCACAGCGGCGGATAGTCTTGGCGTTGAAGGCAAAATCCATAACGGCGGTGCCGGCAATATCATCCAGAAGTGCTTCGTCCTCTACGACCGTATAACGGACGGTCTGGCTGTTTTTCCAGGAGGGTGCCCAGGATGCTGCCGACAGGATCTGCTCCATGGTCTCCCGGGGGATCGGCTGACTGGTGTATTTACGCACGCTGCGGCGTGTGCGGATGCAGTCCAGAGTTTCCATTATTAAAATCACTCCTTGTTAAAAGTCTGAGATCTATGGCTATTCTACCACAAATCTGCCTTTTTGCGGAGAAAAAATGCGAAAATCCATGTTAAGAATTCTACTATGGGCATGGAGAGCCAAACGCCGGTCATCTGTCCCAAAGCCGCGCCTATCAGCAGTGCGGGAAGGCTCAGCAGAGCGCCGCGGCAGATGGAAACGGCAAAGGCGGCGCGCCCTTGTCCTACTGCGCTGAGACAGGCGGAGGTGAGAATGCTGTATCCCGTGAAAAGAAAGCCCGGAAAGTATAGGCGCAGCCCACGGCAGGCGGCCAGCAGGAGCAGCTCATCCTGCCGGCCGACGAATAGTGCAGCGATCTGCCCGGCCAGCGGCAGCACAGCAGCACAGACGGCAGCTGCGAGAGCCACGGCAGTGTATTCACCCCAGCGGCAGAGGCGGCGCAGATCCTGCAGGGCACCGGAACCGAAGGCGTGGCTGACCAGAGGCTGAACGCCCTGTGCAATACCGGTGAGCATGGCCGTGACGACCTGTGCCAGATTGGCCACGACTCCGTAGGCGGCTACGCCGCCGCTGCCCGCAATGCGGAGGATCACCGTATTAAAAGCGAGCATGACCAGTCCGCCGGCAGCTTCGTTGACAAAAGCGCTGAGCCCGGCAGAGGCGATCGCAGTCGCAGCAGTGGGTTTGAAGGCGGCTTTAGCCGGAGAAAAGCCGCAGCGGCAGGAAAAAATATGCCCGGAGAGGATCAGAATGCCCAGAAGCGGCGCTGCGCAGGTAGCGGCAGCGGCGCCTGCAATGCCAAGCTGCATTGGGAAAATGAAAATATAATCCATGACAATATTGGCGGCGCTGCCGGTGAGCATAGCCGCCATGGCGCGGGATGGGGCGCCGTCGTTGCGTGCAAAAGCGGACAGGACCGTGTTCAGGACAAAAAGCGGTGAGAACAAAAGGATCAGGCGCAGATAACTGCACGCCATAGAGTGGATCTGGCCGCGGGCGCCGAGGAGAGTGCAGAGAGGTTCAATGAAAAACAGCCCGGCGAGAAAGAAGGGGAGAACCAACGCAGCGGCCAGACGCAGGGTTCGGGTGAAGCAGCGGCGGGCGGCCTGCGTATCGTTTTGCGCGCGGAGAATGGCATACCGTGCGCCGCCGCCCATGGCGGCCATCAGTCCGGCACCGTTCAGCAAATTGTATACGGGCAGAGCCAGATTCAGCGCAGCAAGCCCGTCAGCACCCAGACCGCGGGCTACGAAAAAGGTGTCAGCTAGAATATAACAGGACAGGCCCAGCATGCCGGCCGTATTCGGCAGAACATAACGGATGAATTGTCGAAGAAGAGAGGACAGGACCGATCGCTCCAATCAGATAAAAAAGCGCCTGTATAACCGTCCCTTCTATGGCCTAACGGGGCGGATACAAGCGCTTTTCGGCAAACGGCCACCCGGCGGCGACACATCTGCACTGTTATTTAAATTTCCGGCAGAGTATAGCATGAATGCGAATACTTGTCAAGAGCTGCTCCCGGCCGGAGCTTCTCCGGCAGAAAATGTGTCTGTTCTTATGCTTTGAGAAAATAGGCTACAGGGAATTCCGGCAGGGCCAGAACAGCGTGATCGTTGTACCCTGTCCGGGCTCACTGTTCAGAGTCAGATCGATACCCTGGGCGGCGCAGCCGTGCTTGACGATGCTCAGACCCAAACCTGTTCCGCCGATCTCCTTGGAATGACTCTTGTCCACGCGGTAAAACCGCTCAAATACCCGGTCACGCTCTGCGGCAGAGATGCCTATGCCGGTGTCGGCAATGGAGAGATGCACGCCATCCTCTGTACGGCGGATATTGGCCGTTACGCTGCCATGGGGACGGTTGTACTTGATCGCATTTTCGCAGATGTTGTAAATGATCTCATCCACTACGCGGGGCGAACCGGATACTGCGGCCTCATCTCCGGTCAGCTCCAGCGTAATATCGTTTTTCGAAGCGGCGGGCGCCAGACGGTTCAATACATCCCGGCACAGAGCATGCAGGTCGATCTCTTCGCGGGGCATAGGGGCGTCCTCATCCAGTTCTGACAGATGCAGAATGTCGTCCACCAGCGTGATGAGCCGCTGCGCCTCCTTATAGATATCCCCTGCAAATTCGGGGACGTTCTCCGCTGGGACCAGCCGGTTCATCATGATCTCGGCAAAGCCGGAAATGGATGTCAGAGGCGTTTTCAGCTCATGAGTAACATTGGCCGTGAATTCACGGCGCAGCACTTCTCTTTCTTCCCGGTCGGTCACATCAAAAATACCGACTACGGCACCGACGATCTGATCGCTGCGCTTTACGCAGTTGGCATAGAGCTGATAGCATCGCCCGTCCTGACGGAGCAGAGCCTCACTGTGACGGCCGGAGAGGGCTTCATCCACCACCTTGCGGAAGCTTTCGCCGCGCTCCAGCGCCAGTACGCTCTGTCCGGTCACGGCTGTGGAGGCACCCAGCAGGCGCAGGGCGCTGGTGTTATAGGACAGCAGGTTCGTCCGGCAGTCGATCAGCAGAAAGCCCTCGGACATGTTTTCTGTGATGGCAGTGAATTCTGCCTGATTGCGGCGCAGCTCATCCATCTGGGCGCGGATCGTGCTGTTCTGCTTGTGCAGGCGGACCAGAAGGGGAGAGAGCTCCTCATAGGTATCACACTCTTCCGGGTGCGCCAGATCCAAAGCGAGGATCGGTGCAGTGATGCGGCCGGCCAGCCGCCGGGAAAGAAGAGAGCACAGGATGACTGCTGCGGCCACGGTGGAGAGAATGGGCAAGGTAAGGCTCAGACCAAGAGCCAGTATCGTGCTCTGCCGGCTGGCGACCCGGAGCACATTGCCGTCAGAGGTGCGCAGTGCGTAATACAGAGTATTTTCGGACAGGGTTTTGCTGCGGCGTGAACTCTGTCCCCAGCCTGTACGCAGAGCGGACTGAACCTCCTCGCGGGCGGCATGATTTTCCATGGCAGAGGAATCGGCTGCGCTGTCAAAAAGCACCTGGCCGTCTGCACTGATATAAGTGATACGGTTCTCGCTTGTGAGGCCGTCAAAATAATCCAGCCCCAGACCTTCCAGTCCGCGGGCAATATAGTTGGCTTCGCTGGCCAGTTCCTCAAAGACCTGCCGGTCGAAATAGCTGTGAAGAAAGCTTACAAAAAGTGCCAGAGAGAGCAGCAGAATAAAAATGGAAGAGGCGAAAATGGTTTTGAATATCCGCTTTCTCATTGCGCCGCCTCCCCGATCTTATAGCCGACGCCCCGAACCGTCTGGATATATTTGCCGGCTTCGCCCAGCTTTTGCCGCAGGGTACGTATGTGAACATCCACAGTCCGGCTGGCGCCGTCAAAGCTGTAGCCCCAGATGGTATTCAGCAGCTGGTCCCGGGTGAATACGGCACCGCGCCGCTCCAGAAGCAGACACAAAAGCTCAAATTCCTTCAGTGTCAGGGTGACGGGCTGACCGTTTACCTTCACCGTATGTGCGGTGAGATCCACATGCAGCTCACCCAGCTCATAGCCGCGGTCTGCCTGACCTGAACTGCCTACCCGCCGCAGGGCGGTTTTTATTCTGGCGACCAGCTCCATCATGCCGAAGGGCTTGGTGATGTAGTCATCGGCTCCGTTGTCCAGCCCCACGACCTTGTCATATTCGCTGCCCTTGGC
>CAKTGW010000035.1 GCA_934561725.1 uncultured Oscillospiraceae bacterium | reverse complement strand
GGATCAGGCTTATGCCCAGCTGCTGAAGACCACCCGCAATGTCTGCGACTATGCAGCCAAGAAGGGCATGAACGTTGAGCTGGAAGTCTTTGACTATGATATGGACAAGGCCGCTCTGATCGGTCCTGCTCCCTATGCCGCTCAGTTCGCTGCTGATATGCGTACTACGCACAGCAACTTCGGCCTGCTGGTCGACCTGAGCCACTTCCCCACCACCTATGAGGACAGCCGTTTTGTAGTGCGCACTCTGCGTCCCTACATCACCCACTTCCACTTCGGCAACGCCGTTGTGAAGCCCGGCTGCGATGCATATGGCGATGCTCATCCCCGTATGGGCTATCCCAACAGTGCTAACGATGTCCCCGAGCTGGTTGACTTCCTTCGCGTGCTGAAGGATGAGGGCTTCTTTAATGCTGAGAATCCCTATGTCCTCTCCATGGAAGTTACCCTGCGTCCCGGTGAGGATGAGCTGACTGTTCTGGCAAACACCAAGCGTTGCCTGAACCGTGCTTGGGCTCTTGTGTAATCACTGTTAAACCAATAAAAAAACACGCTGGATTTTCCAGCGTGTTTTTTTATGCTTATTTAGGGAAGCGGACGATCCGCGGCAGGGGAGGCGCAAATCACAGATCCTGAATATTCATCTTGTCGATGGCGCTTTTTTTGCGCATATTGCCGCGAACGCCAAAATAAATAGCCAGCAGGATCAGCGTGGGAATATTGCTCATCAGGAAAACGACCAGCAGATCCAGGATCACGGCAAACAGGGGCTGACCGTCATAGGCAACATAGCTGAACAGAGCCAGAAGCGCGTATGTGAAGGTTATGATCGGCAGGATAAGACCGGGAAGCGGACTTGTGCATCTGGACAGGCGCCACTCCAACAGAGGGATGCCGATCAGAATGACGACTATGAAAATAATGGTGTGCAGTGTAAAAATCATCAGTTGTTTTTTCCTTTCTTGTATTCGTTGATCAGCAGCTTGGCAGTAGAAAAGTCCAGCTTTTCGTCCAGTGCAAACCGCTTGATCGTGGAAATAAATGGGTCTACATTTTCATCTTCGCTGAGCCGGATCTTCTGGATCAGACGATCCAGCCGAAGACGCACGGTGGGATAGCTCACACTGTATAGAGCGGCAACCTCCTTCAGTGAACCGGAGGCCAGAATAAAGTTGCGGATAAAGCGCAGATCTTCGTCCTCCAGTCCGCTCATCCAGTCCGGGAGAATTTCAATGGACATGGTCCACCTCCTTTGAACTTGTTAAAATTAAATTTAATTTAACTTTTATTTTAACTAAATTAAGTATAACATAAATAAAATTAAAGTCAAGCAAAAAATTCCCCTGCTCTCACGGAGCAGGGGGAAGATAGGCTCAGCCAGCAATACGGCGTGCACCATAATAGTGATTGTTGTAATATGCGGTGGAGAGGGAATCAATTACGACCTTTCCGCCGCTGGAAGAAGCGTGGATAAACTGATTGTTTCCAATATAAATGCCGACGTGGCCGATATAGCCATAACCGCCGTTATAGAAGCAGATGATGTCGCCGGGCTGCAGGGCGGAGCGCTCTACATAGCTGCCGTTGTTATACAGGGAGGCGGCGGTACGGTTTGTCTTATAGCCGTTTTCCTGGAAAACGTAGTAGACAAAACCGGAACAGTCAAATCCCTTGGGGGAGGTACCGGCCCAAACATAGGGCACACCCATGTATTTTTTGGCAGTGGCTACGATCTTGTCACCGGGGGTGGATGCGGTGGCGGTAGGGATCGTCTGATTGGCCAGCGCCATATAGTCGCTGTGGACGTAGCCCACTGTTCCGCCGGAATTGACCTTGTACCAACTGCCGTTTACACCGATCACATCCATGATCGCGCCGGTATCAAAGTAGGTGAGAATATTGGACTCGGTATTGGGGGCACTGCGCAGGCGCACCGAAGTGCCGCGGATCGTGCCCTTGCCAAAAGAGGCATCAATGCTTTCGGAAAAGTCTATGTATTTGGAGGACACATAGCCTTCATTGCCGCCGGACCAGACCTTGTACCAGCTGCTGTTGCTGCGGTCGATCACAACCATCGGCGCATCCTTATATATGCTGGTGACGATGGAATGGCTTGTCCCGGCGCCGGAGCGAAGATTAACACTGCCGCAATTCACAGTGCCGGCACCATCGTTGGCAGCAAGGGCAGAGACGGTCATCAGGCAGGTAAAAAGGGCGCCGACGACCAGTGTACGGAAGAAATTACGCTGCATGGCTGCCACCGTTTATCTGGCGCTGAGCGCACGCTCAAGCCAAACAGAGGCCACGTCCATAGCGGCATAAAGACTGTTTTTCTCGCTCTTTTTCACAACGCGGTCTCTGGATTTGAGATCGGGATCAGTGTACTGGAGCTGCACAGCAACGCGGGTGGCCACATCCAGATCCTTTACCTTTTTGGTTTCCAGAATCTGAAGCATGATAATATATTTGTCGGCCATGCTGCCGTAGTAGATAAAGTTATCCTTGCGGCGCAGAGGATGGCCGCGATACTCCAATTCAGTCGTTTTTGCGGGCATGTAAATCAATCCTTTCGTAATAAACGTAACCAAATTGTAACACATTGTTCCCGAAATGTCAACAGAAGATAAAAACTACCAAAACAAAGCGCTGCCGTAAACCTACAGCAGCGCTTTTTAAAATTAAGTATCCGGTCGGAAAAAGATTCAGCTCAGCTTTTGGATCAGATATTTGATGGCTTCAATATAGCCGTCAAAGCCGAGGCCGATAAAGTGGGCGCAGCAGGCCATCCCGGCATAGGAGACCTGACGGAAGTCCTCGCGCTTGGTCACATCGCTCAGATGGACCTCGGCGGCAGGAAGTCCCACAGCTTTCAGAGCATCCAGTATGGCCACGCTGGTGTGGGTATAGGCCGCGGGGTTGATGACAATGCCGTCGATTTTGTTGGCGGAGCGGCCGTAAGCACCCTGGATCGCATCGACCAGGCTGCCCTCGTGATTGGACTGATAGAATTCGCATTCAACGCCCAGCTCATTGGCGTTTTTCTCTATATAGGCAAGCAGATCCTGATATGTGCGGCCGCCATAGATCTCAGGCTCGCGTATACCGAGAAAGTTGATGTTGGGGCCGTTCAGAATAAGAAAACGCATGTTCAGATCTTCCTTTCAGCAAATTTGGTCAGCACCGCTTGAGCCAGAGCTTCAAGTGAGGCATCATTCCGGCATTCGCAGTCAGCACAGGCACTGTAAATGGGATGGCGTGCAAGAAACATCTCCCGCAGTGCATCCTCGCTCTTGGAGAGAGGGCGGCCGTCAGTGGGCAGCGCATCCAGCTCCCGGCGGATATATACAACAAATCCATTCTGTGCAATAGCGGCACGGTTGTTTTCGCGGAGTATACTGCCGCCGCCGAGGGAAATGATACAGCCGCCTTCGCGGGAGACGCGGGCGAGAATGCCGGACTCCAGATCACGGAAGGCTTTTTCGCCGCGGGAGGCAAAGATATCCGGAATGGAGCAGCCGGCTTCCTGAACGATCAGAGCGTCGATATCATAGAGGGGACGTCCGGTCAGGCGGTGCAGCTCCTCGCCCAGAGAGGATTTTCCGCAGCCGGGCATGCCCATAAGAATAATGGAGCGCTTTTCGCCGTCGATCTGCCGCAGAACAGTCTCATAGGTCTCGGGTGGGATCTTACGGTCAAAGAAATGCTCTTCGGCAAAAACGGCCTGCGTTACCAGCATAGGCAGTCCGCCGGAGCAGGGAATACCCAGGGACTCCGCCTGAAGGATTAGAGCGGTTTTCAGCGGATTATAGACCACGTCCAAAACGCCGCACAGTTTGGGAAAGGCCCGCAGATCCAGTGCGGCAGAGCCGTTGTTGGGATACATGCCGACGGGAGTCGTGTTCACGATGATCTGTGCATCCTGATGCAGAGAGGCCACATTGCTGTAATTGAGCTCACCGCTGCGGGATACGCGGAGCACATGAGATGCGCCTTGCTGCCGAGCGGCAGCGGATGCGGTCAGGCTGGTGCCACCGCTGCCCAGTACCAGCACTTTCTTGCCGGCAAAGCTTATGCCGGCACGGCGTGCCATATAGAGAAAGCCCGAGAAATCCGTATTCCAGCCATAGAGCTTACCGTCGCGGTTGACGATGGTGTTCACGCAGCCGATCTCCTGAGCCGCCGGATCGATCCAACTGCAATAGGGCATGACTGCCTGCTTATAGGGGATCGTCACGTTGATGGCACAGAAATCACGGCGCAGCATAAAGCTGTCCAGCTCGGAGCGGGGAACCTCGATCAGCCCGTATTCGGGCAGACCAAGCAGACCGTGGATCTGGGGGGAGAAGCTGTGTCCCAGCTTTTCACCTAAAAGTCCGTATTTCATGCCGTCCCTCAGCTTTCTGCATAGCTGCCCAGGAAGGCAAGAGATGGATTTTCGGTTTTCAGCTGTCCGATCAGCTGGCGGACCTCGGGTGCACAGAGATTGGCCTCCATATCAAAATAGAAGGTGAATTCAAAATCGCTGCCGGGGATGGGGCGGCTTTCCAGCTTGCGCACGTTAATGTCCAGCGCGGCAAAGCGGGAGAGCAGCTCATAGAGGGAGCCGGGCTCATGGGGCAGATTCAGCATCAGGCTGATCCGGTTGGCGCCGGGATAAATTTCGGCGTCCCTGGCGATGCAGATAAAACGGGTATAGTTGCTGTCGCTGTTGGAAACATGTACGGGCTGGACTTCCAGACCGTAGGTGTCCGCACAGTTATGAGAGGAGATGCAGGCAAACGTATCATCGCCGCCCTCAGCCACCTGGCGTGCGGCCACAGCCGTATTGGAGACCGGCTGTATGCTCACACCTTTGAGACTGCTCAGGTACTCAGAGCACTGCCCGAGCGCCTGGGGATGGGAGATCACAGTTTTGATCTGATCCAGACGAACGCCGGGGCGGGTGAGCAGGGCATGGTCGATCTTCAGGCGCAGAGAGCGCACAATATAGAAGCTGTGGCGGCGCATGAGATCGTAGGTCTCATATACGGAGCCGTGTGTGCTGTTTTCGATAGGCAGAACGCCATATTGACACAGACCCTTTTCGACGGCGGTAAATACGCTGTTAAAGTCGTTGAAATACATGATGGAGGGCAGAGCAAACAGCTTGTCACAGGCCTGCTGAGAATAGGCGCCTTCCACACCCTGACAGGCCACAACAGCCTTGCGGGGGAAAAGCTGCGGCGTATTGTTCATGGCCTCCAGCAGCTGCCCGGCCAGCTCGCCGGGATCGGAGAGCGCGTATTGATAGGCACGGCTCAGGGACATGAGCGTTGTGAAGAGGACCTTGGTGTAGCTTTCCAGCTCCGGGCCGGAGAGATCCGTTACCCGGGACAGGATCTCGCGTTCACGCTTTTTGTCCTTTACGGCCTTTTTTGTTGTATTTTTGTATTGCGAGACCAGCTTGACCGTCTCCATACGGCGGCGAAAGAGGGCGACCAGCTCGTTATCAATGTCGTCCAGATTTTTTCTGATTTCTGAAAGTTCCATATTCTGTACCTCCATGCTCAATTGGCAATACGGCCGCCCAGAGCGGCAAAGTGCCGGAAAAATTCGGGATAGGATTTTTCGATCGCTTCTGCGCCGGTGATGGTCAGTCCGGTGCGGATACTGGCCAGAGCCGCGGCCATAACGATGCGGTGATCGTTTGCGCTGTCTACGGTACCGGCGGTGATGCGGCCGCCCTGAAGTGCAAGAAAGTCACGGCCTTCAATAGCAGGTACGCCCAGTTGGGTCAGGGCGCTGCACATGGCGCTGAGGCGGTCGCTCTCCTTCAGACGCAGACGTCCGGCGCCGGTGATCAGTGAGCCGCCCTCCACATGGGCCAGAAGCATGGCCAGTATGGGCATCAGATCCGGGAACTGATCGACCTCAACGGTTAGCGGCCGCAGGCTTCCACGGGAGACTGTTACGCTGTCCTTTCCAAGGAAAACACTGGCGCCCAATTGACCCAGCAGTTCTACAATGGCCAGGTCGGCTTGCTTGGAGTTCAGATCCAGACCGGTAACAGTGACCGGGCCGCCCAGCGCGCCGGCACAGAGCCATACGGCGGCGTTGCTCCAGTCGCCCTCCACCAATACGCGGCCGGGACTGCAGTATTTCTGTCCGCCGCGGATATGCCAGCCATCGGCTGTCCGGCGGACGTCAATGCCAAAGCGTGTCAGCGCGTCAATGGTCATCTGCACATAGGCGGCAGATGAAAGCGGGGAGGTGAGCACAATGCGGCTGTCGCCCTCCAGCAGAGGCAGGGCAAACAGCAGGCCGCTGATATACTGTGAGCTCACATTGCCCGGGATCTGATAGAGTCCGCTGTGCAGACGTCCGTAAACGCGGAAGGGCAATGTGTGGGTCGAGAGCTCGCAGCCGTGCTCAGTCATTCCCCGTGCCAGCTCGCCCAGTGGCCGTCCGGCCAGACGGCCATGGCCGGTGACGGAAAAATCGTCGTACAGAGCGGCTGCAACAGGGAGCAGAAAACGCAGTGTGGAGCCGCACTCCAGACAATCCAGATGGGGAATGTGCAGGAGCTGCGCGGGCGGATGTACGAGCACACCATGAGAAGTGGTGGATATTGTGCATCCAATTGCGGTTAAGCATTGCATAGTGGCGAGAATATCATTAGACATCCCTTTAAAAATGATTTCGGTGGGGGATGATGATAAAGCGGCACAAATCAGAATACGGTGTGCGGCGCTTTTGGAGGCAATGGCGGGAACGATGCCGTGCAGATGTCCCTGCCTGAGCTGAATATCCATGACTCACACACCCTCCTGTATGATCCTGGCCAGTGCAGACACAGGCTCACGGCTGATATAGCAGTCGCCCAGGCTGCGGACGCGGACAAGAGAGATTCCGTCGCCCGCCCGTTTTTTGTCCATGAGTGCGGCGGAATACAGCTCCGCGGGATCCAAATCTGTAGTGGTGGGAAGAGACAGCGTGCGCAGCAGAGCTTCTATCCGGGCGCTGGTGCCGGGAACGGCGATTCCCTGAGCCTCGCAGGCCCGGGACATGATGCACATTCCGGCGGCGACTGCGCTGCCGTGGGTTACACGATAGCCGGTGCAGTGCTCAATGGCGTGAGCGACGGTGTGACCGAAATTCAGGATCTGCCGCAGTCCAAGCTCGCGTTCATCCTGATGGACTACAGCTGCCTTTACATGGACGGAGCGGCTGATGCAGTCGGCCAGATGGGTTTTGTGTGCGCCCTGCTCCAGCATCTCAAACAGCAGTGTGTCGGAGATCACGCCGTGCTTGACCATCTCGGCCATGCCGTCGGCAAAGATGTGCGGCGGCAGTGTAGAGAGCGTGTCACAGTCACAGATGACCAGAGCGGGCTGCCAGAAAGCGCCGACAATATTCTTGGCTCCGAGATTTACGGCCGTTTTGCCGCCTACAGAAGAGTCCTGTGCGGCAAGAAGAGTGGTGGGGATCTGAATGAAGGGAATGCCCCGCATGTACAGGGCGGCGGCCAGGCCGGCCATGTCGCCCACTACACCGCCGCCCAGAGCGATGACTACGGAGGAGCGCTGCATCCCCAGCTGCTCCATGTGCTCCAGCATACCGGTCACGGTAGAGAGCGTTTTTGAGTTCTCGCCATTGGGAAAAATATGCTCCCAGACCGGGATCCCAGCCTGCTGAACAGAGCTTTTGACCTGTTCACCCCAGAGGGGAGCTACAGCATCGTCTGAGATGATCAGGGCAGAGGGACAGGAGGGAAACAGCTGGCGAAGCCAGGGGCCGGTCTGATCCAGAATACCGCTGCCGATCCGGATATCATAGGTGCGCTGCTTGGTTTCAATGCAGATCGTCTCCATGTGGCGTACCTC
>CAKTGW010000034.1 GCA_934561725.1 uncultured Oscillospiraceae bacterium | reverse complement strand
TTTGCAGCTTCATCGTCGCTGGTGTAAGCGCTGTTGATACCGGTGATGACCACATCGGGATCATCGGTCAGATCCTTCCGTTCGACCGTAACAGTTTTTGCGCACAGCTTCTGGCCGTTCCAGAGGAAGGTGATCTCCTGCTCACCGACAGCGGTGTAGATCAGGCTGGTGCCATCTAGTTTGGCATTTCCGTCCACAAGCAATGCCGGAGCTGCGGCGGAAAGTACATCTTCAATCGGAGTGGAGAATGTGCCATCCACGACCTTGGTGAGATCCAGCACAACGGCACCATCCAGCATCTTTGCTGGGCTACCAACTGCATTCAGGGTCTCTGTCGCCTTCACATAAACCGTATTGGAAATCTTATAGGTCGTCTGATTTGCAGTCCAGCACGTACCGACCAGACCGCCCGGATTGGCTGCGCCGGTTCCAGCACCGACATTTGCGGCAGAGTTTGTGATCTCCACAATACCGTTGGTCTGCAGCAGACCGATCAAACCGCCAAGCATACCGCCGGTCATGGCAAATTCGCCCTCCGGCTGGAAGCCGCTGATCTTCACGCCGACTTCGTCCGGCTGAATGCCGGCAGTCGTATGATCACCGATCAAAAGTCCGGTTCTTGCATTTGTACCGCCCATCTTCAGCGGAGTCTCAGAGAGGTTTTTGACCGTCAGTCCGGTAAAGTCGTTCTGTGCCCAGGAATAGCCCATAATGCCGCCGACATCGGGCGTTCTTCCTGTCTCTGCCCAAATCGACGCGCCGTCCGTAAAAGTCACGCTGCCGCCGGTCTCGCCCTGGCCGGCAAAGCCGCCCAGATGCGCATCATTCTTGCTGTCCGGAATCGTTGCGGTGATCGGACCGCTGACCGTTGTATCAACTGTACCGCCGATCAGGATCCTCTCAAAGCCGAACGCACCGCCGAGGCTTACGACCTGCGAAGTCGTGTTCGTCATCGCTGCAGGAGCCACTGCAGAAATGCCCTTGGCTGTCACACTGACGTTGTCCACCGTCACGCGCTGGGCATAGCCGGCCAGTCCGCCCGCATACACGCCGTAGGCAATGCTCTCTGGCAGGGTGATATTAATGGTCGTTTCCAGCTCCAGGTTTTTCACTTCTACCACGCCGTCGGTCAGGGGACCCATTTTACCGAACAGGCCATAGTAGCCGTCATCCTTTGTAGTGCTCGGGGTCGCGCTGATCGACAGGGTCACCTTGTGGCTGCCGCCGTCGAAATGACCGCCGAAGCTGTTGTTTTCCGTACCGATACCGGTGAAGCCCTGATCCAGGGTCACATCGTTATCCAGAATATAGTAGGCAGAACGCAGAACTATCTGTGCAGTCTCCAGATCCGCGGGTGCGGTCTCAATACCGCCCAGCTTGTAAATCGCTGCAATAGCGTCTGCATCGCCATTCACGGCATTCTGCAGATCGATCAGATCCTTTGCCTCGGCAAGATGGATCGCCGTGCTCCAGGAGCTGAACGGAACCGCCTCGGCTGCGGCATCTGCCGTATTCAATGCAAGCGTTGCGGTTCTGGTGCGCATGTCAAACAGGTAGAGGGTTTTCTCACCGTCGACGACGATGGCTTCCGCCACATCGTACTTGTCATAGCGGCGGGAGGTATCGCTCACATAGTAGACCGGCAGCTCCAGTGTGGCCTCGCCGTCCGTCACAGTGGCGCTGACGCCGTCCTGTGCTGTGAGCTGTTCACCGTCCTGACCGGTGATCTTGACGATGATCTTATTGCCGTCCTCTTTGGTTGCCGTGCTCGGCATACCGGAGAAGAGCGCCGCAGTGCCCTTTTCCGCAGAGAGGGAACCGGCTTCCACACAATTTGTGTATGTACCGCCGGAGGTGCCTGCCAGTCCGCCTACATAGGTGGAGTCTCCGGTCACCGTTATGGTGCTGTTATTGCGGCAGCCTTCCATTACAAGTCCTGCATTGGCATGGCCGACCATACCGGCCACGCGACTGGGGTTGGACTGCTCACCAACGACCACAGCAGTAACATTGCCGTTGTTCACGCAGTTGGTTATTGCCAGCTTTGTGGCGCCGCCCATTGCATTTCGGCCAAGCACCTCACCGATATAGGCATAATGGTCGTTGTTCGACAGCTTTGTGATATTGACCGTGACATTGGTCTCGATATTCTCGATCGTAGTCACTGTGGAGCCATTCACCGCACCGACCAGCATACCGATATCATTCAGAGTCTTATTCAGAGAGAGCTCACCGGTGGCCGAGCCTGCCAGCTTGATATTTTTAACGGTCGCGCCGCGCAGGGAACGGAACACACCGCCGCAGGTATACTGGCTTCCGCTTCCGTTGCTCTCATCATATGCGCTGAAATCAATATCCAGCGTGATGGTCTTATCGTTGCCGTTAAAGATTCCCGCGAACTCGGGGATACCATAGAAGCCGTTGGACTCACCATTGGCATCATGGTTGGTCAATGTGATATCGTTCTTCAGCTCATACACAGTAGCGGCATCCATCAGCTTGCTCTGTGCCGCATCAGATGCCGTATTATAGCCGAAGCGCTGATAATCCGCATCCGTGCCAGTCTTGGCATAGATACGCGCCAGAGCGTAGATATCCTCTGCTTCTGTGATCTCGAGTACGGTACCCTTTTCTGCGTTGGAAGTCCACTGTGCAACAACCGTAGCATCGCTCAGGCTATCCCACCAATTGGAGGAAACACCCGTTTCATCGGTGATGAGGGTGCCGTTCAGCGCCCAGCCTGTAAACGTATAGTTCTTGCGGGTGGGAACAGCCAGCGTAAAGGTCTTAGGCTCACCGTTCTCGTCGGTTTCCTTATAAATAACAGTTGCAGTTTTCGGTGAAGCCGTACCGCCGTTAGCATCATAGGTGACGGTGACCTGATGGCTGCCGGCTGCGGCCTCGTCGATCTTGTCCGCCGCAGCTTTCAGCGCCGCCTTGCGCTCTGCGGAAATAAATCCCTGCAGATCTGCATCCAGTTCGTCATATGCCTTCTGCGCAGCGGCAACCTTGGCCAGCGCATCAGCAAGATTCTCTTCCGTGATGTCCGTCGTAGCATCGATCGCCGCATTGGCAGCGTTCACAGCGGCTTTGTCGCGCTCCGTCAGAACATTCAGGGTCAGATCCGCACTCTGATCGTTTACCGTAAAGGTCAGGTTGTTCTCACCCGCATAGTTCAGCACCAGAGTGATCGTCGCCTTGCCCTCGCTGTCAAAGGTGACGCCGGTAAGCGTGGTATATGCCTTGCCGCTCTCGTCGAACTGCTCCAGCAGCTGCTGATCGTTTGCAGTACCGATGAAGGTTTCACCGCTCTTATAGCGGCGTGCATCTACGGCAGCATTCTGCGCGATCTCATCTGCCGTCAGCTCACGGTTGTACAGGCGAGTACCGTAGACGGTGCGGCCAAGATTATAAGCTGTACCGTCAACTGCATGACCAGCGCTTACGGCCATTGTCGGGAACTCAACTCCGGTGAATGTAAAAGTAACTGTTTCCGCAGGGCTATACGCAGCTGCATCGCCCGTAGGCATACCATTACCCGCGCCATTCGAATGGCTGTCCAGGCTACCGTTCTGATAGACCTTACGATGCGCATCTGCATTTGCCGCACCGGTAGCCAGTGTCAACGTGGACATAACGTCGCCCTGGAACGGCGTGAGGTACGGAGGCCAGTTCACGCCTCCACCATAAAACAAAACGCGAGTAGAATTATTGATAGAGCCGAAGTTATAATCGGCTGAATTAACCAAACGCACGGGATGTCTATAGGTAGGATTTTGAGACATGTTCCAGTTGTCATAGTCCGCTGAATTCAGTGCGAACATATAATCCCATGTAAATCCATTTTCAGCCATAAATGCCGAAGAGAAATTCTTAGCTGCAATACTGGTATCCTTCAGATACAGGCCATTATCCTCAGTCCAGCCTTCTCTGCTAAGCTTCATAGCCGGCAGATTGACAGCCATATCGCCAAATTTAACAGTGCTGACCAGCGGTGTCCACGTAGTGGCCTCGCCGCTATGCGCACCCGCTACACCGGTATTGTAAATACCATCGTATTGCAGCACAAGGCCGTCCGTTACATACCAGTGCGGATCATAGCCGCTGACCGTAACATCCGCCGTTGTACCTGCCTCACCGCCGGAGAGCGTGACTGTAACTTCCGTCTTCTCCTGCGGCAATGCGTCCGCCGCAGACGCGGTCAGACCTGTTTGCGCCGTATCGCCCGCCAGCGCCTCGGCGGGCAGTATTGTAAGTATCATACATACAGACAACGCTGCTGATAAAATACGCTTTTTCATGTTTGCCTCCTATTTTATCTATTGTTACCTGCACCCGCAGGCGAGATCTCTGTTGTTTTTCCCGGCGAAAAAAAGAAAAAGGCACCTCTCTGGCAGCAAAGCTGAATGGACGCAGCAATATGCGCAAAGATGCACCTAAATCAGAATTGCAACCGGCTGCCATAGCGTTCCTCAATGCGGGAAAAGGGAAGCGTTAAGCCCATCTGGCTTTGCGTCCCTGCCTTTCGGCAGGTTTGCCAAAATATAACTTTTTTCTTATTATAACATACACGTCCTCTTTTGCAAGCTTAAATTTCTGCCCGCTCCGGAAAAATCGCATATTTTGTGAACAAAAATCGCTTCTTTTGTGAATTTTAGCACTCTCATATTGACAGTGCTAAAACAGTGATCTATACTGTGACCGTACCAAATGAGAGGGGGTTCAAGAGAGCCTCCCGAACGGGCACGATACAAATCAGAATATGAATGGAGGAATTGATTATGCTGCCCAGTATTTTTGGTGAGAACCTGTTTGATGATTTCTTTAACGGTGCGTTTGACCGTGACTTTTTCAATACCGGCCGTGAGCTTTACGGCAAACACGCAAAGAACCTGATGAAAACCGATGTCCACGAAGGCAAGGATGCCTACCGCATCTCCATCGACCTGCCAGGCTTTACCAAGGACGAGGTCAACGTAGATTTGAAAAACGGCTACCTGACCGTAAGCGCCGCAAAGGGTCTGGACAAGGACGAGGAAGAGAAGGAAGGACGCTATATCCGTCAGGAGCGCTATGCAGGCGCCTGCAGCCGCAGCTTCTATGTGGGCAATGTCACCCCCGATGAAGTCAGCTGCAAATATGAGTCCGGTGTCCTGACGCTGACTCTGCCCCGCAAGGACAAAGCCGCTCTGGAAAATCAGAGCCGCATCATGATCGAGTGATCGCCGGCCTCACAAATTAACCCCTCAGGCGCTTCGCGCCAGCTCCCCTTGATTCCCAAGGGGAGCCTTTTTTATGTCCACAACTACGCTCCGCGCCCTACGCCTCCCCTGTGTAAGGGGAGGTGGCTCGGCGCAGCCGAGACGGAGGGGTTGATCATCCTCTTCCCGGCAAAGCATACGCTTTGTCGGGACTAAGGCTCCCTTGTGTAAAGGGAGCTGTCGGCTCCGCCGACTGAGGGATTGTTGTCTCCCCGGACCGTCTGGTAGATTCAATCCCCTCAGTCAACTTCGTTGACAGCTCCCCTTGAGCCCAAGGGGAGCCTTATTTTGCCGATATCTGAGCCTGCGAGCCGGAGGGGTTGCTCGTTCGTTTCCCCGTGTACATATTATAATAGGTATACTACATGATCTTCTGCCCGTTGATGATGAGCGCAAAGTGCAGATCAAGCTTCTCCGCGGCGCGGCGGCACAGGAGCATACGCTCCATAAAGATCTCAAAATAGCTCATCACCGGGCAGACGCTGGTGTCGATGGTCAGATTCAGGCGCACCTCCCGCCCATCCAGGCTGACCTCGCTCTTTTTTACCGAGTAGTTCACCCGGTCGTGAATATCAAAGCTGGCAATATCCTTGTTGCGCACGCGGTTGGCGCGAACATCGGTCTTATCGCCCAGGATCAGCGCGGCAGCGACCGGGTTCACGGGATAGGCCGTGCCCTCGTCGTGGTTGCCGATGGCCGTGATCACTGTGGCGATCTCGTCCGGCTCCATGCCCATTTTGTCCAGCAGCCGGAACGCCATGACCGCGCCGCTCTGGGCGTGGTCGATTCGGTTGATAACGTTGCCGATATCGTGCAGCCAGCCGGCAATCGCCGCCAGTTCAGCCGTCCGCGCCGGATATCCCAGCTGGCTGAGCAGATTGCTGGCCACCGCCGCCACCCGCCCCACGTGGGCAAAGCTGTGCTCTGTATAGCCCAGAGCGATCAGTGATTCATCCGCCTTCTCTATATAACTGCGCACCTCGGCATCGTGGCGCACCTGTTCCAATGTGACCATATCCGGTCCACCGCCTTTCCGTTTCAGTTTACACAGTATAACAAAATACACCCGTTCCGGCAAGGCGAAATTTGTAAATTCTGCGTAAACTGCGCTGTGTATCCGCTCCGGGGACTTGCCCGCAGCCGCCGGAGGACGTATACTGAACTCAGGAGGATGCCCCATGAACAACAGATATATTGTCTTTGATGTAGAGACGCCCAATTCCATGAATAACCGCATGAGCGCCATTGGCCTCTCCGTTGTGGAAAACGGGCAGATCACCGAAAATCGGTCCTGGCTTGTGGATCCGCAGAGCCGGTTTGACTGGTTTAATATGGAGCTTACCGGCATTACGCCGGAGCTGGTGCGCACCGCCCCCGCCTTCCCGGAGCTGTGGACGGAGCTGCGTCCGCTGATGGAGAGCGGTCTGCTGGTGGCCCACAACGCCCCCTTTGACATGAGCGTGCTGGCCAAATGCCTGCGGGACTACGGGCTCTGCTGGCAAAGCCGCGTCAGCTATGCCTGCACCTGCCAGATAGGCCGCCGGCTGCTGCCCCAGCTGCCCAATCACCGGCTGAATACCCTGTGCGATTTCCTGAACATCCAGCTGGATCATCACCGCGCGGACAGCGACAGTCAGGCCTGCGCCGGACTGCTGGTCCATTATCTGCGCGCCGGTATGGACATCCGGCCTTTTATCCGCCGCTATGATCTCACCGCCTGCCGCACCTGCCCCAGATGATTTTACTGCCCTACAATTTGATCCCCTCAGGCGCTCCGCGCCAGCTCCCCTTGAGCCCAAGGGGAGCCTTTTTTATGTCGGCACCCACGCTCTCACGCCCTATGCCTCCCCTGTGTAAGGGAGGTGGCGAGCTTGCGAGCCGGAGGGGTTGTTCGTTTCCTTGCAATATGATCCCCCTCGGAGAGCATGGGGGTCCTCAAGGGGGAACTGGTTCCCCCTTGAAATCGCACCGCGCTTGCGCGGCTTTGTCATTCCCGCAGGAATGACTGCGATTTAAGGGGAGCCTTTTTTTGTCTGCACGCTCTCACGCCCTACGCCTCCCCTGTGTAAGGGGAGGTGGCAGCCCGCAGGGCTGACGGAGGGGTTGCTCGTTCGGCTTCCCGCAAAGCGTGCGCTTTGACGGAACTAAGGCTCCCTTGTGTAAAGGGAGCTGTCGGCTCCGCCGACTGAGGGATTGTCGTTTCCTCGTGCCGTCTGGTAGATTCAAACCCCTCAGTCAACTTCGTTGACAGCTCCCCTTGATTCTCAAGGGGAGCCTTTTTTATGCATACTTCCACGCTCCCGCACCCACGCCTCCCCTGTGTAAGGGGAGGTGGCAGCCCGCAGGGCTGACGGAGGGGTTGCCGCCCTCTTCTCTCCCAACATTATGTAAACCCCCGGTCCAATGTTACAATTGTGTGACACTGGCCGCCGAAACATTGACAAAAAAAAAACAATGCTACAATACTGATAGATTGAGCGGCCCCCCTGTGGACGCCGCCCAGCTATCTCTTGTGTAAAAGGCTTTTTCCTTTTGCAGCCAATGTCCGTTTTTTCATGTTACGGGCACAAAATTTAATAAGGAGGAAAAACACATGAAAAGAACT
>CAKTGW010000033.1 GCA_934561725.1 uncultured Oscillospiraceae bacterium | reverse complement strand
CACCCACCCCGACCGCAAGCCGCACAGCACGTCCGTCCGACAACCACCACCCACCACCGGCCCCGCCACGAACCACCCCACCGCACAACCACGACAACGAACCGAACTCGAGCCGGAACTCGACCGATCTCGAGCCGGAACCGAACCGATCTCGAGCCGGAACTGAACCGATCTCGGCGCGGAATACGACCGATCTCGGCGAAGGGACGGGTCGGGGAGGCGCAGGAGCGGGACCGCGGGGAGACTCCCGTGGAGCCCACCGAGTTCACTATCACCGCTTCCGCCGGTCAGGGCGGCAGCATCAGCCCCAAGGGTAGCGTATCCGTTGTGCAGGGCGAGGATCAGAAGTTTACCATTACTCCCTCTGAGGGCTATGAGATCGCAGATGTGAAGGTGGATGATGTATCCGTAGGTAAGGAAACGGAATACACCTTTGAGAAGGTAAGCGAAAATCATAGCATTGCGGCAAGCTTCACCGAAAAGGCTGTGGTTCTGCCCGACAGCATCCATGAGGACTTTAACAGCAGTGAGGAATTGCCGGCCGGCTGGAGCGTAGAAGGCCCCAGCGCCAAGTACAATTATAATACTTGGAAAATCGTCCGCTACACAGATTTTAAGAGTGATGCGGCGGTTTGCAGCCAGAATTTCATAGGAAATGATGCACAGAACGAAAGACTGATCCTGCCCCAGATCAATATGAAGAGCAATATGGAGCTGACCTTTGATTTCGGCGCATCCTATGCAACTCTTGCCTCCGGCTCTTTCCAGTTTACCGTAGAGGCAACTAAGGACAAGGGCCAGACATGGACGACCTTGTGGGATGCCAAGGACCATATGGGCACCATTGATGAGGAGAATCCACCGGAGAACATTACCGGCAAGGGCAGTATTGCCATTCCGGCACAGTTCTGCGACAGCTCCGCACAGTTTGCCTTTGTGTTTAAATCTTCCCAGAAGCAGGGCGGCTCTGCGGCGGTGGACAACGTGATTCTGGACGTGAGCGGCACACCGGCGCCCAACCTCTATGGCATCACCATAGAAAAAATGCAAAACGGTACCGTGACCGCAAATAAAACCATTGCGGCAGAAAACGACATCATCACCCTGACCGTAAAGCCCGATGCAGGCTATCATCTGAAGGAGGGCACCCTGATGGCAAACGATCAGGTGGTCTCCGGAAACACCTTTACCATGCCTGCAAAGGAAGTCACGATCACCGCTACGTTTGAGAAGGATAAGAGCACTTCTGAACCGGGCAAATATAAGGACGGTACCTACGAGGGCTCCGCAGAAGGTAATAACGGCACAGTCTATGTAACCGTGACCGTTGAAAACGGCAATATCGCCAAAATCGAAGTAACTGACCATAAGGAAACAGACAGCTACTGGAAGAATGCCATTGCCATCATTGAAAAAATGCTTGGCCTGGGCCATGACGAGGCCGTTTCCAAGGTGGATACGGTCGGCGGTGCGACCAACAGCAGCCGGGCGATCAAGGAAGCCGTACAGGATGCTCTGAAAAACGCCATTGCTGATGATTCCGGCATCTTTGATTCCGGCAACGGCAGTCAGAAGAACCCCTACAGGATCTGCACCATTGCACAGCTTCAGGCATTTGCGAAGTCTGTCAATGAAGGCATGAATTACAAGGGCAAGTATGTTTCTCTGGGAACAAACCTGAACTTGAAGGACGTGGCATGGGAGCCCATCGGCACCAGCGATCACGGCAAGTATACCAGCTTTGCCGGTATCTTTGACGGCGGCGGCTATACCGTCAGCCACATCAACTGCGGCAGCGGCAGCGCTCCGGCAAAGTATGAAGCCATCGGCTTCTTCGGCGTGGTAAGCGGTACGGTCCAGAATCTGAACATTTCTGTTGATAAGTATTACAACAGCTTTGATGCAGAGGAGCAGACTGTTTCCATGGGCGGCCTGGTCGGTATTCTGGCCCGGGGCGGCGTGATCGACCACTGCTCTGTCAGCGGCGGTTCCACGGTTGTTTCCGAAACCAGCGGCCCCAAGGCGGCAGTCGGCGGCCTGGTTGGCCAGATGGAGCCCGGCAGCGTTGCTGCAAACAGCTGGACAGACGTGGGCCTGAGCTATGGCTCTACCTATACAGGTGCAGATGTTTCCATGGGCGGTATCTGCGGCAAGCAGGCGCAGAACAGCCTGATCGCCAACAGCGCAAGCTTCGGTTCTGTACCGGGTATGATCCTGACCGGCAGGCTGCGTGTCGGCGGCCTGGCAGGTCAGACCTCCGGCGCGATCTATAACTGCTATACCAACAGTCTGACCAAATCGAACGTGATGGGTGAGTTGACGGCAAGCGGCTTTATAAACAATGAAGCTTCTACTGCAGTGGGCCATCTGATCGGCAGCTCTACCACAGGCGCAGCGCTGTACGACTGCTATTATGACACGAACGCAGAGCAGGTCAGCAATGTGGATATGGCCGGAGACGCCAGCGAAGGCAAGACCGAGCGCCGTCAGGCGATCGGCTGGGACAACGGTTCTGAGATCAAGACCGATGCGACCTTCATTGAAGGAAAGACGGCGTCTCAGCTGGCATCTGCGGAGTTTGCAAAAACTCTGAATGCAAACAGGAGCAATACGACCAAGAACGCAGCAACCGAGTACTTTAAGGAGAAAAAGCTTCTGGACAGCGATGTTTCCGCTTTTGAAGATCTGCTGGATGACGGCTTCTATAGCTGGAAGCTGACAGACGGCCGGGTTCTCTTCGGAGATACTGCGATCGCAACTACAGATATTGAATCTGTAGAGATGCTTGCACAAAAGAACGTCGCTTACGGCACGGCGAAGGCAGACCTGAACCTGCCGGAGACCGTACAGGTAACGTTGAGCGACAAGACCAAAAAGGATCTGAAGGTCACCTGGAGCTGCGACAAGTATGATGGCAGCACCGCCGGTACCTACACCTTTGAGGGTGTGCTGACGCTGACCGGCGGCATTCAGAATACCGGAGATCTGAAAGCTTATGTAGTCGTAAAGGTACAGGAGAAGAGCACGACTGGCGGCGGCTCTGGTTCCGGCGGCAGCGGCTCCGGAGGCGGCTCTGCGGCGTCCGGCACCAAGTATCCCATTACGCTGCCGGGCTCCACCGCTAACGGTACCGTGACCGTTACTCCCGCTGAGGCGGCTAAGGGCAGCAAGGTGACGGTGACAGTCACTCCCGACAGCGGCTATGTTCTGGATAAGCTGATGGTCACTGACGAGAGCGGCAACCTCTTGGGGCTGACCAACCAGGGCAGCGGCAAGTTTACCTTCATCATGTCCGGCTCTGCCGTGACGGTGCAGGCCTCCTTCACCAAGGAAAGCGGCAGTGTTTTTGCCGATGTGCCGAACAGTGCTTATTATGCAGAGGCTGTAAAATGGGCGCTGAATGAGGGAATCACCAACGGCACGGGCAACGGTCTCTTCGGCGCACAGGATGCATGCACCCGTGCCCAGATCGTGACCTTCCTGTGGCGCGCGGCCGGAAGCCCAGCGCCGAAGGTGACATTCAATCCCTTCAGTGATGTATCAGCGGAAGCCTACTATTTCCAGGCAGTGCTGTGGGCTGTTGAAAACGGCATCACAGAGGGTACGGGCAATGGCCGATTCAGCCCGGACAGCACCTGCACCCGGGGACAGAGTGTGACCTTCCTCTATCGGGCGGCTGGCTCTCCCGCTGCCAGCGGCAGCAGCTTCCAGGATGTGGCTGCATCCTCTTACTGTGCCGCGGCAGCGCAGTGGGCGGTACAGAACGGCATTACCCAGGGTACCGGCAAGGCCACCTTCTCTCCCGACGCAGCCTGCAACCGTGCTCAGATCGTGACCTTCCTCTACCGGCAGCACGCAGGAGAATACGGTCCTGAGCTCTCGGCTTAAATCAAAATGACACAGGGCCGGCATACTGGTCCAGTATGCCGGCCCTATCTGTTATATAAGCTTGTGTATTTCTGCGGTTTTTCATCCCTAAAGCTGGGCCAGCTCCAATATCCCCGTCAATACAGATGGATCGCTGTTCGATCTCCCTTGGGCAAACCGCCTGTCCCTGATTGATACAGGCATAGATGGCCTTTGGATTTCTTTCCGTCATGCGCCAGAACGGATATTTGATGATGACCGGGGTGTTATATCCCACGCCCAGCTCAAGAAACAGTATTTTGCTGTCCCCGCGGGTGCGGAGAAAATTTTCATACCGCTCTGCCGCCTGATGCCAGCCCTCGTCCTGCACGAAGCTGTCGTCACAGCGCAGATTCATCGTGAGGGGCTTGCCGCAGTGGGGGCAGACGGGCAGCAACTCGGTCGGGACGCGCATATCCTTTTGAGCCTGCACCATCCGGCGGATAGCAGCTTCATTGTCAAAGGTCTCCTGACAGCAGGGGACGCTGCATTGAAACAGGCCGTAATCTCCCTGTGTATAGAACAGGCGCTTTTTGCTGAAGCCCGCCTTCTGAAAGCAGTGGTCCACGTTGGTGGTAATGACAAAATAGTCCTTGCCCCGCACCCGTTTTAAAAGCTCCTGATAGACCGGCTCAGGTGCATCCTGATAGCGGTTGATGAAAATATACCGGCTCCAATAGGCCCAGAATTCTTCCTGGGAGGGAAAGGGGTAAAAGCCGCCGGAGTACATATCCCGGATGCCATATTGAGCCGCAAAATCGGAAAAATACTGTGCAAAGCGTGCGCCGGTATAAGAGAACCCCGCGGCGGCAGACAGGCCGGAGCCTGCGCCGATCACCACGGCATCTGCATCAAACAGCGCCCTTTGCAGCCGATCGATCCGGGCTGAGCAGCTGTGCATAGATCTCCCGGTCCAAATCTTTGAAAACATTGAAAATCACCTTCATTCTACTGCCGGTTTCTGCCTTGTATTGCCGTACGGTCTCCACAGCGATCTCTGCGGCCCGCCGGTTGGGGAAGTGGAATACGCCTGTGGAGATGCAGCAGAAAGCGATGCTGTCTATCGCGTGCTGCTCTGCCAGTTCAAGGCAGGAGCGGTAACAGGCAGCCAGCAAATGCTCGTGCTCCCCGGTCACGGGACTCTCAACGATAGGGCCGACGGTATGGAGCACATAGCGGCAGGGCAGATTGTATGCCGGAGTGATCTTTGCCTGGCCGGTGGGCTCCGGATGCCCCTGCTTTTCCATCAATGCCTCACAGGCAAGCCGCAGCTCCACGCCGGCGTAGGTGTGGATGCAGTTGTCAATGCAGGCGTGGCAGGGAACATAGCAGCCGGTCATACCGCTGTTTGCCGCATTGACGATCGCTCCGCACCGGAGCCGGGTGATATCGCCCTGCCAGAGATAGAGGTCATCACAGACAGGCCGAAGCTCGGCCAGGCGGGTGATGCCGGCATCAGCCAGCTCCTGCTGAAAATAGGTGTCCTGTACGGCCAGAAATTCCGGGGACACAGCCTGTGGAGCGCGCACATTCATCAGACTGCGCAGCAGCTGGCGCTGGCCGGCGGCGTCCCTTGGAATGGACAGAGCACGGTATTCGTTTTTTTCATTCAATAGCGACCGGATCAAAAACAGCCGCCGTTCCGCCTGATTCATGGTAAATTCCTCTTTTCGATCGTCTGAGCGGGACAGATCTTTGCGCATTGTCCGCAGTGCAGACAGCGGTGCTGGTCAATGACTGCCGGTATTTTTGCGGTATCAATGCACTCCTGCGGACAGACGGCCGCACATGCTCCGCAGCCGGTGCAGCCGTTACCGACATAGTACCCTGCTGCAGACAATTCTGCAAGTCCGATCACAAAGCTGTCCCGGAGCACATGGCCGGGCGTGCTGATATCAAAATACTCGCCTTGGGCATCATACAGGCAGAACACATCCAGAGCACTGCGGGTGCTGCCGGGGTAGATGGCCTTCATATACGGATTTTTTTCAAAGATCTCGTCCAGCTTTTCGCTTCCGATATTTCTGATCCTGCCCCGGAGGGAAACAGAGCGCTTATCCTGTGTGGCGGACAAGGCGATATAGCCCTGCTCCATGAGCTGGGCGTAAAAGGCCTTGCCTCTGGCGGTGAGAAAGTATACGCCCTGCGCGTCCCAGAGCATCATGTCGATCACGCGGGTCTGCGGGTGTCCGTCCGCGCCGATGGTGGCAACGGTGGTGGAATGAATGTTTTCTACCAGCAGCTTTAAATAATCATTTGCAGTCATGAGCGGGCGCCTCCAAGGTGTTGTACCAGACTGAGTGAGAGAGGGGGAAGCGCTTGCCGCTCATTTTTGGATTCGGTACAAAATCCTCTGCCGGGTAGCCGATATAGATCATATTGCTGATCTCCCAGTTTTCCGGCAGATGCAGCATTTCGCGGGCCTTGGCTTTGTCAAAATAGCTGATCCAGACGGTGCCCAGACCGATGCTGGCAGCCTCCAGCATCATGTGGGTGGAAACGATGGCGGCGTCCGTGGCGCCGCTGGATTCACCGCTCTCCGGGTGCTTCCAGCAGGTGTCCCGGTCATAGCAGACGAACAGGACCAGCGGTGCGCCGTAGTAATAAACGCATTGATTGTGTTCCCTGTCGTCACAGGAACTGTCCAGCTCGGCATATTTGGGATTGTAATTGAAGGTGCAGAAGGCACGTACCTTTTCAAGACTTTCCCGGGTGTTCAGTACAAGGATCCGCTGGGGCTGGGAGTTGACCGCCGTGGGCGCCCAGCGCCCAGCCTCCAGGATCTTGTCCAGTTTTTCCTGCTCTACGGGAATGGGCGCAAACTGCCGGGTGGTCACACGGCGTTTGGAAATATCGATAAAATCCATTTTAATGAACTCCTTTCAGAATCGGTGTGAGCCGTTTGTAGCTCAGCATGGTCAAACCGCTGATGACCAGTCCCTTCAGAATATTAAAGGGCAGGGCGTTGAGCAGTACAATGTCCAGCTTCGTGTGGATAAACGGCAGAAATGCGCCGAAGGAAGCAATAAGCTGCTCCAGCGGCATAAAGACTTCAAACAGCGGCAGCAGAATAAAGTAATTTGTCAGTGCGGCCGTAATGCCCATCACAAGGCTGGCGGCAATGCAGGCGAGATGAGCGGTTTTCTTTGTTTTACGGCGTTTATAGATCAGACCGGCAGTAGCTGCATAGGAGGCGCCCATCAGGAAGTTGGCGATCTCACCGATGCCTCCCGTAGATGTAGTCAGAAGCTGCAGGGCGTTTTTTACAAGTTCAATGAGCAGACCGGAGGCCGGGCCAAAGGCAAAAGCGCCGATGAGCGCCGGAAAGTCGGACAGGTCCATCTTTGCAAAAGAAGGGGACAGCGGCACGGGAAATTCCACAAAGGCAAGTATATATGCCATTGCGGAAAGCAGCGCAGTCATAGTGACGGTACGGATATTGAGGACGGCTCTTTTCGGCCGATGCATGGAAAGAGTGCGGTTCATGATTCTCCTGTTTTGAGATATGCTGAGATTTAAAGCAGCCCCACAGAACGGGTGCTTCTGAAGGGCTGCTTTATCATATCTTCTTTTATCCGGACTTTTACCGTCGGTCACGGGCGCACACCGTGTCAGGCGCTTTTGCGCTTCGCAGACTTTACTGCCGGTCAGGAATTTCACCTTGCCCCCGAAGATATTGAATTGTGTCGTTGTTCCTTAGAACTCGTAGGGAGGATTGCCGGAAAAGTCAGCGATGATGCCATGGGCGTTCTCCAGATAGAAGACCTCGAAAATGGGGTTGGCGGCCTCGCCGTACTGACCCTTCACGATGGGATTCTGGAGGCACAGCTCCTTGACAGCCATGTCGTTCTCAAACACGGCCTTGCCGTGCAGGCGGATCCATGCATACTCCGGGCTGGAAACGGAGATCTCGATCTCCGGATTCTGCTGCATATCCTTGTAGACATCCTTGGTGTTGGTGGTGCAGAACCACAGCTTGCCGTCCTTTTCGC
>CAKTGW010000032.1 GCA_934561725.1 uncultured Oscillospiraceae bacterium | reverse complement strand
CTCCGGATCAGGCTTATGGGACAAAACATCACCAAGACCGGATTTGATCGTCAGATTGCACAGCGGCGTAAAGGTGACAATGTGCTGCAGATTGAAAACCAGAAATACGGCTATGCAGAGTGCGATGATCCAGGGCTTGGGATTGAAGAAAATATAGCCCAGCGCATACAGAGAGATCAAAAGCCGGATCGCCGTATGAAGGTTGAAGATCAGCTTGGTCGTGTAGAGCTTGCGGTAGGCCTCACGCTGCTGGGCAAGATAGCTGTCCAGCGTGTAGGCATAGTGGAAGTGGTATTTAAAGCTTGCAGGAATATCGTCCCGCAGAGACTCAGCGTTCTCCTGAATCTGTGTATGCTGCGCCTCGCGGATGGATGCAATGAACTGCTCCTTGTCTGTCAGCGCAGTGAAGGGGACAATGTCGGCCACAACGCCTTTGCAGTAGATCAGATAGGAGCTGGGCAGCTCTTCATAGCCATTGATCTCCTGAAGCGTATAGACAGACTTCAAAGCGCCGTAACGCACGGTGAGACAGTCCTTGTCCAGTCGGAATTCGTGCTCCTTCCAGAAATCCTCGGGAATCTTTCCCTGAAGCTTAAAGCGCTGCAGGGCTACAACGGCCCGGCGGTGCGTAGTGAGTCGATAGATGATATTCAGAACAAAAATAGCTACGCTCATGGCGCCGAGAATGTAGATGTGCTTGCCGGTCACGCCGCCGGTAACGATCAGATAGATAAGCACACCCATCTGGCCAAAGGTGCACAAAAAAGTGATCAGCAGAGAGAGAAAAGAGCGGTTTTTCTGCTTGACCTGCATTTGCAGCATCTCAATATAGTTCTCTTCGCTGACTTTATAATGTAGCTTCAATTGAATTCCCTCCATCAGGACTTGTACTCAAATTCAAGATCGTACAGACTTACCGTATCACCGTCGGCAACGCCCATGCTTTCCATGCGGTCATACAGACCGGATTCACGGAGCATGCGGTCAAAATACATCCGGGATTCATAATCTCCAAAGTTGATGCTGGACATGACTTTTTCCAGCCAGCCGCCTTCCACGATCCAGACATCATCCACACGGGTGATGGACACATCATCGGCGCTTTCGATTTTGGGAGCAGGGGGGACATAGTCCGCTGCATAGACCGTAACCGGCGGAAGATCAGCCAGCCGCTGTGCCGTCATACCGATCAGTTCACGGACGCCCTGGTGTGTTGCAGCGGAGAGCTCAAAGAATTCATAGCCCCGCTGTGTGACATAGTCACGCAGCGCTTCAATATTGCTGCGGTCCTCACCGAGAAGATCGCACTTGTTGCCCACAACGATTTGCGGCCGTGCAGCCAGCTCAGGGTTATATTCTCTCAGCTCGGTGCAGATGGTCTCAAAATCGGCAATGGGATCCCGTCCCTCACTGCCGGAGACGTCCACGATATGCAGCAGCAGACGGCAGCGGTCAATATGGCGGAGAAAATCATGTCCCAGACCGGCTCCGGCACTGGCGCCCTCTATGATGCCGGGAATATCTGCCATGATGAAGGAGACACCCTCGTCCACATAAACCATGCCCAGATTGGGATAGAGTGTGGTGAAATGGTAGTTGGCAATTTTGGGGTGTGCCTTGCTGGCCACAGAGAGCAGCGTGCTCTTTCCTACGTTGGGGAAGCCGACCAGGCCGACATCCGCCAGCAGCTTCAGCTCCAGAGTGACCTCACGGGCTTCTCCGGGCAGACCGGGCTTGGCAAAACGGGGAACCTGCCGGGTGGGAGTGGCAAAATGTTTGTTTCCCCAGCCGCCCCGGCCGCCGCGGCACAGAATAAACGGTTCATCATCGGACATGTCCTTGATAATGCCGCCGGTTTCACGGTCGCGGATCAGTGTACCGCGGGGAACACGGATCACCAGGCTTTCGCCGTCTTTTCCGGAGCAGCGTTTTCCCTGACCGTCGGCGCCTGCGCCGGCGGTGTATTTGCGCTTATAGCGAAAATCCATCAGAGTGGACATGTGGTCGTCAACGCGGACGATGATATCACCGCCCCGACCACCGTCGCCGCCGTCCGGGCCGCCTGCGGCAACATATTTTTCACGATGGAAAGCAACAGCGCCGTCACCGCCTTTTCCGGCGATGACCTTGATCGCAGCCTTATCCACAAATGAAGCAGCCATGGGCTTCCCTCCTTATCGGTATTGTAATCAATCAAATCTCGGTCAAACAGGCTTCAAGCTCCTGCAATTCTTCATCTGTCTGGGCAGAAAAGGTCAGCGTGATCATATAGCTGCTGCTGCGGAAAACACAGCAGTGCTGCCGGAGCTGGGCGGAAGGAACAGAGAGGGGCAGCACGATCAGTTCATGTCCGGCCATAGTCTGTGCATAGCTTTCGCCGATTTCGTAGTCAACAGAGCTGAGATGGGCGTATTGCTCGGACAGAGTATCCACAAAATTGCGCACGGTCAGCAGCTTGCCGCCCTTGTGCGCACTGAGGTCCTCAACTGTCATGATCACGCTCTCACCGCTTTGACCCTGGGCATAGAACTCATAATAGGTTGAATCTTCCGGTGCGGCCTCTACTTCCAGATCACCCTGGACCTGCTCCGTGATGCTGCCAAAAAGCTGAACAAACTGCTCGCTGGTGACAAAGCTCCAGCCCTCAGGCAGAGAGAAGCTGAGTGCGAGATAGGAATTGGTATATACGTTGTTTTCAATGGTGCCGCTCTCAAACTGCGCGCTTGGCTCCGGACTGACAGAATTACTGGCCTCCGGTGACGCAGGAGTACCCTCACCGCCGCATCCGGTGAGAGAGAGAAGAAGCAGCGATATGGAAAAGAAAAGAGAAAAACATCTTTTCATGCAGATTCCTCACTTAGAAAAAAAGAGGGGACGGAATTACCGCCCCCTTCTTAGGTTACTGAGCGATCTCGTAAACAGAGACCTTTTTGCGATCCTTGCCCATGCGCTCAAACTTGACGGTGCCGTCGGTAAGAGCGAAGAGGGTGTCATCACTGCCGTGGCCCACGTTGGTGCCGGGATGAATCTTGGTACCGCGCTGTCTCACCAGAATGTTGCCGGCGAGGACGAACTGACCATCGGCTCTCTTGGGGCCAAGGCGCTTAGATTCGCTGTCGCGGCCGTTCTTGGTAGAACCGACTCCCTTCTTATGTGCCATAATTACACCTCCATGTGTGTTGTTAAAAAGGAATGTTAAGCATTAATGGTATTGATCTGGATCTTCGTGTAGGGCTGTCTGTGACCCTGAGTGCGCTGATAACCCTTTTTGGGCTTCATCTTGTAAACGCGGATCTTCTTGCCCTTGCCGTTCTTCACAACACTGGCGGAAACGGTAGCGCCGGCAACTACGGGAGCGCCGAAAACGCTGCTGTTGTCATCCAGAACAGCCAGAACCCGATCGAAGGTAACGGTCTCACCGGCTTCGGCGTTCATCTTCTCAACGTAGATGACATCGCCCTCGGCAACAGAATACTGCTTGCCGCCTACAACAATAATAGCGGTTTTCACGAAATGCACCTGCCTCTCTATAAGAGTCTCGCTCTAGGGGCGAAAGCCTGCGCTTTACTTGCATGCCCGTTCAAAGCGGCTTTTTTATTTTAGCATCATATGCAGGGCTTGTCAATCAGAGAAATACAAAATTTCACGGATATTTTCTGCAAAAATGCTGAAAATTTGAATTTTTCAGAGCTGCTCCGGGAAAAGCAGCTGGCGCGCACGGCGCACAGCCCGTTCAGGGCTGGTGAGCACCGGCTTATCAAAATCACTGACCAGCGGGAGCAGTACGGTCATGCTGGCCTGAGCCAGAACCACCACATCGCATTCCCGGGCGCATCGCCGGACGGCCTCCATCACCAGTGCATTGTGGCGTTCACGTCCTTCGCGCATGAGCACGTCCAGAGCGCCATCCACCAGATAAGGGATGACTTCCACATTCCTGCCGGCAGAGAGCGCTTTGCTGCGCACGAGATTGCAGCTGGGTTCAACAGTTGAGCCCACGGTGGCGACCACACCGATGCGCTGTCCCAGAGATACGGCCTCCTCGGCCATGGCCTCGTCGATCCGGAGGACCGGAACAGAAACGGTCCGGGCGGCAATGGCTGCCGCCTCACCGACAGAGGAGCACTGATTAAAAATCAGGTCTGCGCCGATGGCCTGGGCATTTTCGAAGTATTTGCACATCCGGCTTACGATCCCCGGAGTGATGTGTCCGTTGGCCGAGACCTCGGCCAGCAGACTGTCATCGATAATGTTGCGGATCTCCGCCTCAGGGATGATCTCGGAGAAAAGCCGGGTGAGCTCTTCGTGGGACACCAGACTGGTGTGTACGACAACGATTTTTTTCACAGCCGGTTCAGCCTACCAGTGCCTGCGTGTCGCGGGCGATGACCAGCTCTTCATTGGTGGGGATGACCATGAGCTTTACACGGCTTTCGGGTGTGCTGATAAAGACTTCCTTGCCGCGGGTGCGGTTGGGCTCGGGATCGATCTCACAGCCCAGATAGGTCAGATACTTGCAGATGGCTTCGCGGGTCTCGCCGCTGTTCTCGCCTACGCCGGCGGTGAAGATGATGCCGTCAACGCCGTTCATGGCAGCGGCATAGGAGCCGATGACCTTGGCAACATCGTAGAAGAACAGCTCAAGAGCCAGAGAAGCGCGCTCGTTGCCGGCAGCCTCAGCGTCTTCAAGATCGCGGAAGTCGCTGGAAACACCGGATACACCAAGCACACCGGATTTTTTGTTGAGGATATTCAGCATTTCATCGATGCTGTAGCCGTATTTGTTCATCAGGAACTGCAGAACGCCGCTGTCCAGATCACCGCAGCGGGTGCCCATGGGCAGACCAACCAGGGGAGTGAAGCCCATGGAGGTGTCCACGCTCTTGCCGTCTTTGATGGCGCAGATGCTGCTGCCGTTGCCCATGTGGCAGGAGATCAGCTTCAGCCCCTCGGGAGAGCGGCCCAGCATCTCGGCGGCACGGGCGGAAACATAGCGATGGCTGGTGCCGTGGAAGCCATAGCGGCGCACCTTATCCTTCTCATAGTACTCATAGGGGATCGCATAGGTGAAGGCCTTCTTGGGCATGGTCTGATGGAAAGCAGTGTCGAACACGGCGACCATGGGCACACCGGGCATAACTTCCTGGCAGGCCTTGATGCCGGTGATGTTGGCGGGATTGTGCAGAGGGGCCAGAGGATTGCAGTCGGCAATGCCCTGCATCACTTCGTCTGTGATGAGCACAGAGGAGGAGAAGTGCTCGCCGCCGTGGACAACGCGGTGTCCAACAGCGCCGATCTCCTGCATGGAGGCGATCACGCCGTTGGCGGGATCGACCAGAGCGTTCAGAACGGTCTGGATCGCTTCGGAATGGGTGGGCATGGCAACGTCCACAGCGCTCAGCGTGGCCTTGCCGGCAATCTGGGGCTTGTAGGTAAATTTGCCATCGATACCGATGCGCTCGCAGAGGCCCTTGGCCAGTACGGACTCGGTATCCATGTCAAAAAGCTGATACTTAAGGGAAGAGCTTCCGGCGTTGATGACCAGAATTTTCATGGGGATCAATTCCTTTCCTGTTGTAAATTCGTCAGATAACCTGTATTATAAACAAGACATACATTTGCATTGTACTGTGATTTTTAAGAAAAGGCAAGAGCAATGCCGGTAAAACTGTAAGTTTTTTGCGATATTTTTTACATATTTCTTATAGATTAGCGTGAAAGGAGGCACCTTTTTGAGAGCAATCGGGATCGTAGCGGAGTACAATCCGTTCCATTTGGGGCATCAGTACCATGTGCGTGAGACGCGGCGGCTGTGTCCCGAACGGGCTGTCGTAGCCGTTCAGTCCGGCGATTTTGTTCAGCGGGGCGAAGCGGCGGCTTATGATAAGCATACCCGGGCGAGGGCGGCCGTGGCCGGAGGTGTGGATCTGGTCGTAGAGCTTCCGCTGCCCTGGTCGGTTGCCTCTGCTGCCGCTTTTGCACGAGGAGCCGTGGGGTGGATGGGCGCGATGGGCGTTGTGGACGGGATCAGCTTCGGCAGCGAGTGCGGGGATCCGGTGCTGCTGGACAAGATGGCCTGCGCGCTGGATCAGACAGAGACAGAGCAGGCCGTCCGCATGGCGCTGCGGAGCGGATGCAGCTACGCAGCCGCACGGCAGATGGCTCTGGAAAAAACCATGGGATCTGCTGCACAGGCCATTGCGGAGCCTAACAATATATTAGGTGTGGAATATCTCAGAGCGATCAAAGCACTGTCTCTGCCGCTCCGGCCGGTAACGGTGCTTCGCAGCGGAGCGGCACATGATGCTCCGGCAGATGGCGCTGTGCGTTCTGCATCAGAGATCCGGCAAAGAATGGAGCGAGGCCTGTCCTGGGAAGCGTTTGTGCCGGATGCCGCAGGGGCAGTGCTTTCCCGTATACCGCGGCCGAACAGACAGCTGCTGGAGTGTGCGCAGCTGTCCCGTCTGCGGATGTTCACAGCGGAGCAGCTGAGCGGTGTACCGGACTGTACGGAGGGGCTGGAAAACAGGCTTTATGCGGCGCTGCAAAGAGAAGAAACGCTGGCTCAGGTGCTGGAGCGCGTCAAAACAAAGCGGTATGCCCTGTCCCGTCTGAGGCGTATGCTTCTGTGCGGTGCGCTGGGCGTGACGGGAGAAATGAGCCGTGGCGTGCCGCCCTATATCCGTGTACTTGCGGCAGACGGCAGGGGGCTGGAGCTGCTGAGAGAAATGCGCAGCTGCGCCTCAGTACCTGTGATCACCAAACCGGCGCACGGCCTGGAACTGCCGGGGCGTGCGGGTGAGGTTTTTCGTCTGACAGCGGCGGCACGGAGCTTTTATGCGCTGGCAGTGCCGGGAATGGCACCGGACAGCGATCTTTGTACCGGACCGCACATAGAAAAACAAACCGCGATTTAAATCTGCGGACAGAATGACATTATTGACGGAAAGGACATCCTCTGCTTTCAGAGCGGGGGACGTCTTTTTTATTTTGTTGAGGGGAGCGGTGACAGCAATATAATGTATACAATGGGGCGGAGATATTAGTGACACAGCATAAATTAGTACTCTGTATGAATTACAAGTTTGCAAGATCCATAAAGATTTTGCAGTTTGTTCATATTTTTGTTGCAATTATAAAATGACTGCGGTATAATACAGCACATAAAAACAAAAAACACACTTGTCCGCTACACACGGACACTGTGGAACTATTAAAGGAGGAAACAAAATGAAAAAGACGATCTCAATTCTTCTGGCTCTCTGCATGATTTTTGCACTCATGGCAGGCTGCGGCGGAAATGCCGATCCCAGCACTGCACCTGAGAGCGGCGCTCCCGAAAGCAGCGCTCCCGAGGGACAGAATGACGCATCCGGCGACAAGGTCATCAAGCTCGGTGTTTTTGAGCCTGCTTCCGGTGACTCTGCATCCGGCGGTAAGAAAGAGATCCTGGGTATGCAGTATGCAAATCAGGAGACTCCCACTGTTGAAATCGGCGGTGAGACCTATAAGGTCGAGCTTGTGATTTCTGATAACGGCTCTTCTACAGACAAAGCGCCCACCGCAGCTTCTCAGCTGGTTTCTGAGGGCGTGGCTTTGGTTCTGGGCTCCTATGGCTCCGGCGTTTCCATGGCAGGCGGCCCCATCTTCAATGATGCAGGTATTGCTGCCATCGGTGTGACCTGCACCAATCCCAACGTAACTGCCGGCAACGATTATTACTTCCGCATTGCTTTCCTGGATAACTTCCAGGCTCAGGTGCTGGCCAACTTTGCTCTGGAGAAGTTCGACGCCAAGGTCGCCTACTGCCTGGGCGAGAGCGGCAACGAGTATGACCAGGGGCTGGTCGCCTTCTTCAAGGGCGTGTTTGAGGCTGCCGGCGGCAAGGTCATTACCGACTCTTTCCCCACCAACAACTCTGACTTTACTTCTTATTTGAACAAGGCCAAGAGCGAGGGCGCAGA
>CAKTGW010000031.1 GCA_934561725.1 uncultured Oscillospiraceae bacterium | reverse complement strand
CAGCTCGTCCATAAATGTATTGATGTCTTTGAACTGACGGTAGACAGAGGCAAAACGGACATAAGCGACCTCGTCCAGCCCCTTCAGGCGTTCCATCACCATTTCGCCAATGTCGGCAGTGCTGATCTCACGCTCAAAGGAGTTCTGCAGCTCCTGCTCAATATCATCAGCGATCGCTTCAAGAGAGGCAAGAGAAACAGGGCGCTTTTCGCAGGAACGCAGCATACCGTTGAGTACTTTGTTCCGGTCAAAGCTCTGGCGGCTGCCATCGCGCTTGATGACCACCAGGGGGAGATGCTCCATGACCTCATAGGTGGTAAAACGCTTCTGGCAGGCAAGGCACTCCCGGCGGCGGCGGATCGTGGTGCCTTCCTCGGCGGGACGGGAATCTATGACCTTGCTTTCATTGTAATTGCAGTAGGGACATCTCATGACTTATTCCTCCATAACGGAATCTTGCTATGGCTAAAGTATAGCACAGCGCGGCCCATATTTCCAACGCTTTTTTCAAAAATTTTTATTCACAGCAGATTTTTAGGAAGGGGAATCAGAATATCCAGAATGAAGATCTGCGGCTCTTCCAGATGAATATCCATAGTGCCTCCGTATCGGTGTACAGCCTGAGCAATGCATGAAAGGCCAAGCCCATGCATATGCCGGTCCCGTTTAGTAGAAATAAAATGCTCACCGTGTTTTACAGGCTCGTGTTTATAATAATTGGAGACCTTTATGGCCAGAAAGGATTTAACAGCTTTGGCCTTGATCTTGATAATACGCTTGCAGGGCTCCTGTACGTCAAGGGCTGCCTCATATGCGTTATCCAGGGCGTTGCAGAATATGGAGCAGAGATCCGGCGGAGAAATAAATTCAACTGGGGAGAGGTCAATATCGCAGAGAAGCTGAATGTTGTTTTCCTGCGCCTGACGGGCGCGCGAGGAAAGTACGGAGTTCAGCATAGCATTGCCGGTTTGGACTAAGGTATCCAGAAGACACAGTTCCTTTTGGAGGCTGCCCACGTATGCACGTACTTTGCTGCTGCTGTCAGAGATCGCGCAGATGCAGGAGAGATGCTTGTGGATATCATGATAAACATGCTTCAGATTTTGCTCTGCATCAATGCGGTTCAAAGCGGCCTGATATTTAGTCTCGTTTAGAAGCAGAATCTGGTTTTGAAGGCGCTGCCGGTTTTGTACAATGGAGAGAAAAGGGATAATATAGGTCATGATCAGAATAAAAAAGTATACAAGCATTAATGTGGTAAATCCAAAGAGTGTAGTTCCGGATTCTGCCTGTGTATCGATGCTGTACCGCAGGTATAGAAAGAGAATAGCTAACAGCGACAGGCTGATATTGCTTTTGTGGTCGCCTGCAAGTTCACGGCTTGGGAGGATCCGTTTTGCGGCAAAAACCAGTATGATTTCCAGCAGAAGATTCGGCAGCCAGGTATAGAGATAGTTTTCGGATAGAAAAGAGGGAAGAAAGCTTTCGGGGCTTTGGGCGATCCGGCGTATGGAAAAGAACATCCACCGGCTGGAGCGGGTGAAAAGAAAAAAGAGCAGATCAAGCGTGATAAGATTGCTTATGCCCGGCCTGTAGAGAATATAAATCGTGATTCCCCAAATCAAAAGATGGAGCATATGTATCAGAAGAACACTGTACAGCTCTGTATATATGCGCACTTCATATATGACCGAATAGCCGATGAGCGAGATGAACAGCGTGCATAAAGCCGGAACGGTACGGACCTTTAATGGAGTATCTTTCATATACCAGCAGAGCAGACACAATTCAATGGTCCGCAAGAGGAGAAGCACAGCAAATATGCATGGAGAAGAATTCAGAAGAGGAAAAGCATTCATAGCTCAGCCCCCATATAGCGGTTGAGAGCCTGTAAACAGCTGGCACGTTTATTGCGGCTGACCGGGATCTTCTGACCACTATCCAATTCAAGCTCGGCATTGCCGATGGAATTTACAAAAGCCATATTGACAAGATAGGCGTGATGACAGCGGATGAAGCCGTGGGGAATGAGCGTATTTTCCAATTCGGACATGGTGGAGTTATAAGAATACATTTTGGCCTTTGCATGAATGCACAGTTTTCGGTTATCGGTTTCTATGTACTGGATCTCTGACAGCTTCAGCATTCTGGTATTGGAGTGCTCCTTAACGATCAGCCGCTGTTTCCGCTTGGAGAATATCTGCTGAAACAGCTCCATCAATTCCAGATAAAAGCTTTCATAGCTCAGGGGCTTCAGAAGATAGCCAAAGGCGTGGACCTTATATCCTTCTATGGCGAATTGGGGCATATTTGTAATAAAAATAATCTGTACCTGCTTATCCCGGGTGCGGATTTGTTTTGCGGCGGTCATGCCATCAGTGCCATGCATGGCAATATCTAAAAAAAGAACGTCCAATTCGTTTGGGTAATTCGCCAGTAAAGAATCACAGTCTCTGAAAAGGAGGATATCCACATCATCAATTTGCTTGGCGAGCATTTGCAGAAGATATGCGTGCAGTATGGCCAGAGACTCTGATTCATCGTCGCAGAGTGCAATTTTCAATTTGTCCGCCATGTTCCAACCTCCTGTAAATATGCGATAATTATACCACGTCTTTGAAATGGATGGAGAAGCCAGTTAGGCAAGAAACCATACAATTTATACATAGTGCAATATATAATCTGAATATCATACGATCTGCTTGTACGTTTTTATGTACCAGATATTCTGAAGAAGTAGAAATATAGTGCAATTATGCTATAATGCTGATAGAGTTACTGCGCGGTGACTATTAAAAATGATGAATCAGGTTTGTGAGCAAAGGAGTGTGTAAATTGAAAAAAATCATCAGTATCATTCTGATCATAACGGTATTTTTTTCTGTAAATGTACTGGCAGTGAACGAACAGCCTGCCGACAGAGAGCTCCCGGCCGATACAGGGTATGTAGATTACTCCACAGACAAGACGGCAATCTTTTTTAATACGACCGGTGATCATAACCGGACGGTTTTCTTTGACTTTTATTATCCATTCGACAGCACACTGAAGCTCAATCACTATGATGCGCTGATAAAATATGATATGGCTGATGAGCTGGCTGTTGGGAATGGAGGGGTATATGTATCGCTTGATGAATTGAGCCGGCTGTATGCGCCCTATTTCACATATGGAATTCAGGACGGCCAAGTACATGTCCGCCATATTCAATTCACTAAAACAGTTACGGAAGGTGCGGGAACCCGCACGCCAAAGCTGGACTATGTCAAGACGATTTGGGACGCGGAGTTTGATCTGGAAGGCAAGAACATCACAGCGTCCAAAACGATTTATGAGGCATATAACACGACTGCTGCCAACGGCGTTGTAGAGGCCATGGATGCAGCACAGATCAAAGAGACGATCCCACTGGAAGCTGAGGCATTTGCCTCACGTGTTGTGGATGGGAAGATTTTTGTCCCTGTGGCGGATCTAATGAAGGTACTTGGAAAAACAGTATTCAGCACCGGGCATTATCTTACAGTCCGCAGTGAAGATATTGTTGCTACCATAACGGCGGCAGACTATAAAAAGGCCAGCCCAGACAACGCCTATACATATGCCTCCGAGGAGCAGGAGTATACGTGGGCAGACTACATGGATGGCGTGTTGGACGGAACCATTACAAAAGGACATCAATGGCGTGCCTTTTATGTAGGTACAGAGACACTGCGCTACAGCACCGGACCTGTAATTGAGGACGATGAGGAGCGGGAAGAAACTGTAAACCGTATTATGTGGTACAACGTGTATATTCCCGAGAGCTATGACCCCAAGGTCCCCAATAAGCTGACCTTTGAGCTCCATGGCGCCACCGGCAATGAAAATGCACCGACAGAGCGGATCAGCGACCGGGGACTGGATATTGAGCCCTATGCCGATGAATATGGCTATATTGTTCTGTCTCCCAACGGCTGGACCAGAGGCCCGGCATGGATAAAAGGGCCTGCCCGCTATAATTTCCTGAAATCTCTGGAGATGGTGGAAAACGAGTACAATGTGGATAAGGACAAAGTGTTCATCAGCGGCAACTCGGCTGGCGGCGGCGGAGCCTGGGATCTGACGCTTAAATATCCGGAGCTTTTCCGTGCGAGCTGCGTGGAAGCACCTGTGACCTCCATGCGGGCGTTGTCCGATGAAGATATAACGACGATCCGCAGCGTCCTGCAGGATAAGCCTATCCTTTTTGTCTATGGTATTGCAGACGTAACGATCCCATATTATACGAAGCATGTGCCATGGGTAATGAATTATGCAGAAAAGCTTTTTGATGAAGAGGCAAATGTGATCTTCACGGCAATTGAATCCGGGCATCACAGCTATGCTTTTGGGTCAGCGACCCGGCAAAAATTCGATTTCTTTGACAGTGTGCTGGAGTCCTATCAGGATCGGTATGCATTCGATACACTGAAACTGAGTAAAAACAGCACTTCAGCCTGGCTTGACGGAAAGCCCTATACTCTGGAGCATGCGACCAGAAACTCTGACGGCGTTGTTATGGTGGCGTTGAGCGACCTGGAAAAGCTGTATGGCGATGCATTCAGAGCTTATGATGTAGCGGCGTATAACAGTGATCCTGCAAAGAAGGACGAAACAATAACGCTTATCTATGGCCAGACATCGGTTAATATCAAGGTAAACAGCGATTTTCTGCGTGTCAATGCGGCGCTCTATGCTGCGGATATTCCCGAGGGCAAGGAGAGTGCAGAGGCTACAGGCGGCGGCACTGCGGCAGATTATGTGACGGAAAACAGAAGCCTGTCGGTAAAAACAATTCTGGATGGCGACGAACTGTATGTTCCGGCAGCAGAATTGATGAAGCTGTTTGGCGAAGAGATTACAGTTGCGGCGTCCTCGTCCGGAGGCAGCAGCAAGCCTGCCATTAATCCCAATACGGATGCAGAAGACAATGTACGGTTCCGGGATGTGCAGAAGGACAGCTACTACTGTGATGCCGTATACTGGGCAGCAAAGAAGGAAATTGCAGCCGGAACAAAAAGCAATCTGTTCTCGCCGGATGCACTCTGCACGCGGGCGCAGGCTGTTGAATTTCTATGGAATGCTGCGGGAAAGCCGGAGTCTTCAGAGATATCGGCCTTTACTGATGTACCTGAGAATGCCACATATGCCAATGCGGTAAAATGGGCAGCGGAAAAGGGAATTGTTCTTGGAACAGCAGAGGACACGTTTGAACCGGAAGGCGCTATTACGCGCGGGCAGTTTATAACATTGCTGTGGCGCTATGCCCGAAAGCCCGCGGCGGAAAAAACGGATCGCTTCAGTGACGTGCATTCTGAGGATTATTACGCAGATGCAGCAGCATGGGCAGCGGCAGAAGGAATTACAAATGGAACCTCTGCGCATACATTCAGCCCGGAGCTAAGCTGTACCAGAGCACAGACAGTGACTTTTCTATATCACTATTTTGAACAGTAAAAACACAAAGATCCCCTGCCATTTGGCAGGGGATCCTCGTTATGAAAGGGGTAATAAAAGGAATTAAGCGATGTAAAGGCCAGCACCGGGGCCGAGGGGCAGGCCGAGGAGCATCCAGACAACGAGCATGAGGATGAGCACGATGAAGTAACCGATGCTGTAAGGCAGGGTGTAAGAAATCAGGGTGCCAAGGCCAAACTCGGGATCCTCGGGGCGCTTATACTGGTTCATCAGACCCAGAACCATGGGCAGGAAGAAGTTAATGGGAGCGATGGGGTTGCTGATGGAGTCGCCCAGACGGAAAGCCAGCTGAGTCAGTGCGGGAGAGAAGTTCAGCATAGCAAACATGGGGACGAAGATAGGAGCCAGGATCATCCACTTTGCAGAGGAGCTGGTCATGAACAGATTCAGGAAGATGGACAGGATGACGAAGCCGACTGCAAGGGGAATACCGGTGAAGTTCATAGCCTCCAGCAGGTCAGCGCCCTTAACAGCAAGGACGGTAGCCAGCTTGGAAGAGTTGAAGAACTCAATGAACAGAGCAGCGGGGAAGGCCATAACGAAGAAGGACAAGGAACCGGCCAGACCACTCTGCATGTACTTGGGGACATCATTGATGTTCTTGACGGTCTTGGCGCCAACGCCGTAGGCAGCAGCGACCACGATGAACAGGAAGAACATAACAGCAACAACGCTGCTGATCAGGGGAGAGCTGGGGATCAGAGTGCCAGTCTCGTCATTGCGGAAGAAGGAGCCCTGGGGCAGAGAAAGTGCCAGGATAAAAGCAACATAGATGATCAGGGCAACGCCGGCATAGCGCAGGCCGCGCTTCTCATCGTCGGTAACCTTAGCGTCGTGAGACTTCTGGATGCCGGGGGTGCTGACCAGGTTGGGCATGATCTTCTCGGTAACGAAGGTGACGACCAGAGCAATGAGGAAGGTTGCAGTGAACAGGAAGAAGTAGTTCATCAGCGGGGTGATGGGAGCCTCAATGCCCATGGAGTTGGCGGCAGCCTGAGTGATACCGCTGAGCAGAACGTCATCGCCGTTGACGATCAGGTTTGCACCGTAACCACCGTGTACGGCGGCGTAACCAGCAACTGCACCGATGATCGGGTTGCGGCCCAGAGCGGAGAACAGAGCGGCGCCCATGGTTGCACCGAAGATGATGCCGGCGCTGGAAACCAAGTTGCAGCAGATGCAGACGATGGAGAGAACGAAGGTGACCAGGAAAGCGGGAGCACCCAGCAGGGTTCTGCGCATGAAAGCGTCAAACAGACCGGTCTCCTGAGCAAAACCGATGGAGAGCATCATGACCATGACCAGGCCCAGAGGAGCAAAGCTGGTATAGACAGAGGTGATGTTCTTCAGAATATTGCGCATATAGTCGCGGGACATGAGGTTTACAACGGCTACGGTGGTTTCGGTAGCACCGCTGCCGTCCTTGGCAGCTGCCATGTAGGTTACGCTGGTGCCCTCAAATGCGATGGACAGCGCAATAACGATAACAGCCAGGATGCAGAACAGATAAAACGGATGGGGCAGCTTATTGCCAACGCGTTCAACGGCGCGGAAAATTTTCATGTATCCGCCGTTTTCCTTCTTGGCAACAGCCTTGTTGCTGGGGTTTGCCATAGTGTGTTCCTCTCTTTCTCTTTGATTCTTACTCTCTTTTTTCAAAACGGGAACTGCTTCAGCTCAAGCCTCGTAGTTGAGGATGATCTTCTGAACCATTTCACCGGATTTGATAAGGTCATCTACGTAGACATACTCGTTGGGCGTGTGGTTCTGAGCATAACCGGTAGCCAGACCAACGCACTCAACACCGTGCTCGTTCAGACGGTTGGCGTCCATTCCGCCGCCGCCGCGCTCAACGGTCATCTCAATGCCCATCTCACTGAACACCTTGCGCATCAGGTTGATGGTAGCGCTGTTCTCATCAACGCGGAAGCAGCGATAGACCTTGTCAACGCGGGTCTCGATTTTAGCACCGGTGCCCTCAACGGTATCGTGGCAGAATTTCTCAAAGTACTCGCAGTAGGCCTCCATTTTTTCATGGCAGGAGCTGCGGGTCTCGCCCTCCACATGAACGTGGTCGCAGACAACGTTGGTGGCGTTGCCGGCAGAGCAGATGGCAAAGTTTGCAGTACTCTCGGGATCCAGACGGCCCTCGTTGATGGAAGCCAGGATCTTGGAGGAAACGACCAGAGCATTGATGCCCTTTTCGGGAGCGTTACCGGCATGGGCGCTCTTGCCGTAGACATCATAATAAAGCTGAGCAGTGCTGGGAGCGGCATTTACCACGCGGCCGATACGGCCGGGAGAGTCCAGAGCAAAGCCGAGCTTGGACTGCAGCTGGGTAAAGTCATAGTGGCGGCTGCCGCGCAGCTGGGGCTCTTCGCCAACGGTGAAAACGATCTCGATACGGGGATAGGGAACACCGGAGGCCTGAATACGGCGCACGCCATCCAGAATAGCAGCTACGCCGGACAGATCGTCAGCAGCCAGAACAGTGGTGC
>CAKTGW010000030.1 GCA_934561725.1 uncultured Oscillospiraceae bacterium | reverse complement strand
ATATATAATTGTTTAGATTATACTTACGCATTTCCTTTTTCCGGAAGGATGACTTATATGAAAAATTCGATGATCCGGCAGTCAGGAGCTGCTTACAAGCAACTGCTCCTCCTGCTGATTTTAATTGGCATACTCGTCCCGCTTCTGTTCACAGCAACTCAGATGGGAATTTTTTCTGACGAGCCTGTGCTGGATGTACATCTCTCCGCAACGGCTCCCGATGCGCAAACCATCCGGGTCGCCACTGACTATGACTTCTGCCCCAACTCATACATCAACAAATCCGGCGAACTCTCCGGTCTTTATATTGAGATCATCACAGAGGCTGCAAACCGCCTCGGGCTCGGCCTGGAATTCAAAACCGGTGAATGGCTGCAGTGCCGCGAAATGCTCATCACCGGTGAGGCAGATGTTCTTTTGGGTCTGGAGATCTTTTCAAATATGGAAGGCACACTGCGCACGATCCCTATCTGTTCTGATGACCTGCGGGTCTACGGAAAAGATGTGGTTGACAGCGCGGCCGCGCTGGCCGGAAAAAGAGTTGCACTTATGGCCCGCTCTGTGATCGCTGCAACCTATGACCTGCAATGCGAATATGTTGAATACTATACAAACACCGATATTCTGCAGGCTGTGGAAAACGGCGATGTGGACTATGGCATCTGCCACAGCGCAGTCTCTTCAAAAATCATCGAGAAGAACGATTTTCATTTGCTGCCCGGCGTATCTATTGCAAAGAGCTATCCCGCTCTTGCTGTAGACGCCTCACAGCCTGAATTGAAGGAAAAGCTGAACAACATTTTGCAGGAATGGAACGATCGGCCGCCTACAGCAAAAATGGATCACGGATTTCACAAGAAACAAGTCTCTTTCCTATGTTCTGCACAGTAATCAGCTCTTTTACTTCACGTTTGCTTTCTGCATGATCATCGCCCTCTGCATCTGTAGCATTTTTCTGCTGCTGGACAGAAAGCAGGCAGAATATATCCGCTCGCTGCTGCAATATCAGAAGCAGCTCACCCTGTCCAACGAAAAGGCCATTCTGGCCAACCGCACAAAAAGCGTATTTCTGTCGCATATGAGCCACGACATACGCACCCCCATGAATGGCATCATGGGTATGGTCGAGCGGATCCGCAGAAATAAAGATGATCCCCAGATCATTGACGACTGCCTGAACAAGATAGACGTCACCTCCGGCCATTTGCTCTCCCTGCTGAACGACATATTGGATATGAGTGCTCTGGAGCAAAATGAAGTCAAGCTGGAGAACAAAGCCTTTGACCTGTCTGCTGAGCTGCAAAATGTGTATCTGCTCCTGAATGAGCAGGCCAATGAAAAGAATGTCACTCTTGAGATCCACACAGAGGCACTGGCCCACACCAGACTGATCGGCAGTCCCCTTCATCTGCGGCGGATCCTTCTGAATCTGGGCAGCAACAGTCTGAAATACAATAAGCCAAACGGCCGCGTGGACATTTATGTTCAGGAGCTGAACGAATCCGGTGAACATCTGGATTGCCGCTTTATCGTACAGGACACCGGCATCGGGATGAGTCAGGAGTTCCTGCACAACTGCCTGTATAAGCCCTTCACTCAGGAAAACGACAATGTCCGTACAAAATATCAGGGCACCGGTCTTGGCATGGCCATCGTGAATGGACTGGTCAAAACAATGGGCGCTACAATTCAGGTGGACAGCACACAGGGCGTCGGCACTGTTTTTACCGTGCAGCTTCCGTTCACGATCGATACTAAAAACGGCAGTTCTGTCTCTTCTCAGCAGCAGCCGGCAGACATCTCCGGCATGCGCGTGCTGGTCGTGGAGGACAACGAGCTGAACCGCGAAATTGCCCAGAGTATGCTTGAGGACGCCGGCGTAGAAGTACCGACCGCTGAAAACGGAAAAGCTGCTGTTGAGCTGTTTTCCGCCTCTGCGGTCAACACCTATGACGCGATCCTTATGGATATCATGATGCCCATTATGGACGGCATTCAGGCAACCAGAAAAATACGAAGTCTTTCCCGCCCGGATGCCGCCGCTATCCCCATCATTGCCATGACGGCCAACGCCTTCGCTGAGGACAGGCAAAAATCACTGGATGCCGGAATGAGCGCCCATCTGACTAAGCCGATCGACCTCGTCCAGCTCTGCAAACTCCTCGCCGATTACAAAAAACGCAAATAAGGATCCACCCCCTCGTTAGACAAGGCAACATAAAAAAACAGCACCCTGAAGCTTTGGGTGCTGTTTTTATGTAAGAATAGAGATGAGCTTTTTTTCCAGACACTGCCGCAGATCCAGCCGGCGGACACCGCTGTCAAACCGGACCGAGATAATGCCATCCTTCCGTTCGAGCAGTATCCCCTTTCCAAAGCTTTTATGTGCAAGCTGTATGCCGGGGGCATACGCTTTCATAGTTCCGCCAACCTCCAGCCGTTTTGTATTTGGCCTTGTCAATTGCTTCTCTTTCCGTCCTTCCGGTTCCAGTACAGCCCGGACAAAGGAGGAAACAGGTTTTGCCGGCCTGCCGAACTCATTCTTGCAGGTAATGATCTCCAGACTGTTTTTTGCTCTGGTCAGAGCTACATAGAACAGCCGGCGGTCCTCTTCCAGTGCAAGAAGCTCCTCTTCAGGCAGCTCTGTCCGCGGTTCCGGTTCCGGAATACTGGGAAACAGCCCGTCTGCCACATCGATCAAAATAACTCTGTCGTATTCCAGTCCCTTGCTGGAGTGGATCGTTGACAGTACAAAAGCGCTGTCAGCGCCGCCTCCGCCGGAAGAGACCAGACTGCTGAGCTCATCCAACCGTTTGAGAAAGTCCGGCAATCCGGGATTCTGGTTTGCCAGTGCCAGCAGAATATTCAGCCGTGAAAAATCTCCGTTCCGGGAGCTCAGATAATCACCATATCCCATGAAATGTATGATCCTGTACACAGTCTGAAAGCTGCCCACAGCCTCAAAGCGCTGTAAATGGGTCTGCAGCGACTTGAGCTTTGCCTGCGTCCAGGGTTGAAGCCCATGCACAGCCAGAACCTGCTCCAGGATAGGCTCATGACTTTTTCTGCCGTTCAGCACATATTGGAGCGTCTCCTTTTTCAGCCCACAGCCGAATTTATAGTATATTTTTGAAAACAGCTCTCCATTTTCCGGCTCGGCAGAGAAGCGGATAATATCCAGCACATCGCGAACTGTGTAGTGAGTAAAAAATCCACCCTCCAGCTGGCGGCAGCGATAGGGTATCCCCTGTTTATCCAAAAGATCGATCAGCGGCAGCGCGCTGTCATTATTACGATACAGCACCGCTGTTGTCTCTGTGCAGTTCTTTGCTATGCGCGCCAGATATCCGGATTGGCGGCTGCTGTCCTCCAGCTGGATATGACGGATAGGTGCCCCATGAGAGCGGGCAGCCGTCATATGCTTATCATAACGATGCCCATTACGGCGGATAAAACGATCCGCACTCTGAACGATTTCCGGCGTTGAACGATAGTTTTTCTCCATCATCAGCAGTTCGGCCTCCGGAAACCTTCTAGGGAAATCCAGCATGGCCTGGGGATATGCCGCCCGGAAGCCATATATGCTCTGATCCTCATCCCCTACCATAAACAGATTTCTGTGCTCAGCCGCCAGCAGCTGCAGGATCTCATGCTGGATCTTAGAGGTATCCTGTGCCTCATCCACGTTGACATATTGATAGCGCGTCTGAAAGGCTCTGAGGCACTCCGGATACTTTCGCAGGATCTGCAGTGCATAGACCATCTGGTCGTCAAAGTCCATGAGTCTGTTCTTTCGCATATGCTCACGGTACATTTCATAGAGCTCCGGGAAACGAACGCCGTCTATTTTAATACATTTGATCTCTGCGCCGGAAAGCATCATATTTTTGCAGAAAGCGATGCGCCGGCGTACATTTTTCAGATCGCTCTCCTGAAGATATGCACCGCCGCTGCGCACATGCAGCTCGTTGATCAGCCGTGCAATGGCTCCCTCATCGCTGACAAGCTCAAAGGCCTGTGTATTGCAGGCGCGCTCATAGGCGCGGATGATCCGGGCGCACAGCCCGTTTATCGTGCGGAACTCCAGCCTGTCCGCCAATTCCTTGCCAAAAAGCGATTGAAAGCGTGCGCGCATATCACGTGTTGCCGCTACTGTATATGTAACCGTGAGGATACTTTCCGGGGCAATACCGCAGCACAAAAGCATATAGCCCAGCCGTGCTACGATCACGCTTGTCTTGCCGCTGCCCGGTACTGCCAGCAGCAGAGCCGGGCCGGACACCTTCTGTACGGCAGCCGCCTGCTGCCCGTTCAGCCATGGCACATAATGCTCTTTGAATTGTTTAAAATCCATAGTCCGCTCCGTAAAAAAGTCGCCCGGCGGCTGAGCCCGCCGGGCAAAGCAGCATATTCTTCAGGATGCCGAGGCTCCATTGACCACTTTCTGCACACGCATATTATAGACGATCAGAGTGACGATCACAACTCCACAGCCGACAAACGACATGGGGCTGATCGATTCGTGCAGCAGCAAAAACGTCCACACCGGTGCCATGATTGGTTCCATCATCGTGATAAAATTGGCCTGGATCGCTGAGGTATCCCGGAGTCCCCTTGAAAAGCAAAGCCATGCCACACCGCCATTGATCACCGAAAATGCAAGCGTGATCTCCCATTGCTGAAGCGACACCTCACGGACGTAGGGCTGCATCAGGCAGAAGGGCAAAACCAGCAGATACAAGAAATTTCCGATCACCAGTGATTCCAGCGTATCTGTATGACTGGCCTTGCTGAAGAAAAACACGCCGGCATAAAACAGCGCAGAGAGCAGAGCCAGAACATTTCCCAGCGCGCCTCCGCCGCTGATATTCCCGGCAAATGCAAGCGCCACCCCACTCATCAGGCAACAGCAGGTTCCGATCTCCAATTTACTCGGCCGAAATTTCATTACGAGGGCATTCAGCAGAATAATGTACAACGGCGACGTATTGTGCAAAACCGCAGCATTGGCGGCCGTTGTCAGCCTGTTCGCCGCAATATACAGAATTCCCTGTGAAAAATAGCACACTGCGATCATGACTTTTTCCCGCGTGAGCCGGATATTGACACGCCCCAGAGCGGCCAGACAGATAAAAAAAGAGACCGAACCTCGGATGGCAGCCAGGCTGACACCGTTCCAGGGGAGTATTTTTATAAAGAATCCCGCCGCACTCCAGAAGAAAGCAGCCATAAGCAGAAAAAGCGGCGCTATTTTTGCCTGACGCGTTGATCGATCCATAGCCAATCACTCCTGCAAAGGAACAGAATCATTCAAAAGAGCTGGCCGGCAGAATGCCGGCCAGCCTTTCGATCAATTGCAAATGTAACTCAATAGAGCTTGGGGATCTCAACTTCCTTATTGAAGCAGTACTCGGGAGTGGGGAACTCGCCGCTGAGAGCCTCAGCATGGAACTGGTTGAGTCCCTTGACCATCTCCTCACGGATGTTGGCAAAATGCTTGACAAACTTGGGCTTGAAATCGCCGTACATGCCCAGCAGATCCTGGGTAACCAGAACCTGGCAGTCCACATCAGGACCGGCGCCGATGCCCAGTACGGGAATAGACAGCACTTCCTTCAGGGTCTTGCCAACTACGTTGGGAACACACTCAACAACGATGGAGAAAGCGCCGGCCTTTTCAATGGCCTTTGCATCCTCGATCAGCTTCTTTGCGCTCTCAGGCGTGCCGCCCTGAACCTTGAAGCCGCCCAGAGAAGTGCTGGTCTGTGGAGTGAGACCGATATGACCCATAACAGGGATACCAGCCTTGACCATGCGCTCGATGGTAGGCGCCATATCTACGCCGCCCTCCAGCTTGACGCAGTCGCAGTTGGTCTCCATAAGGATGCGGTTTGCACTGGCAATTGCCTGCTCGGGGCTGACATTATAGGAGCCGAAAGGCATATCACCGACGACGAAGGTGTTCGGAGCACCCTTGACCACGGGGCGGATGTGATGGATCATGTCGTCCAGCGTGACGCCGACGGTGCTGTTGTAGCCCAGCATGACCATAGCCAGAGAATCGCCCACCAGAATGATCTCGCACTCACTGTCATTTACAATGGAGGCTGTCGTATAGTCATATGCGGTGACATACGCAAACTTGCGGCCCTCTTCCTTGTATTTTTTGAAGTCCAGAATTGTCATTTTTTTCTTTGCCATAACAAGCGCCTCCTGAGATTTTCAAAGAATTTATAAAAAAATATTGTGGTCTGGCCACAGAAAATATTGTAGTATATGCCATCTGAATTGTCAATACATTTAAAAATTAACGGAACGATTTGCCACTTTCACCTATATTTCATTCCGTATACGCCCCCATCGGCTGTGTCTTTTATGCATAAATACACAGTTGACACTGAATGTAATGTAGATTACAATGATGTTTAATCGGGCAAGTTCTTCGTTTTAACCCACAAAATACATTCACGAGGTGTTATTTTTGAAAATTGCAATTCTCGGCGCCGGCGCTATGGGCAGCCTCTACGGCGGCTATCTCTCCAAAAACAACGAGGTCTGGATGGTCGACATCTGGGAAGCTCATGTAAACGCGATCAAGGAAAAGGGCCTTGATATTGACGAGCTGGACGGCTCTGTCACCCATGTCACTCCCCACGCAACAACAGATCCTGCCGAGGTCGGCATTGTGGATCTGGCTGTGGTTTTTGTAAAATCTACGCAGACCACTGCGGCTATGGAAAAAAATAAGGCCGTTATCGGCCCGAATACCGCCGTGCTCACTCTGCAAAACGGCTATGGCAACGGCGAGGATATCATGCAGTTTGTCCCCCGTGAGCAGGTCATTGTCGGCACGACCAGCCATGGCTGCACCATGAAGGGTCCCGGACACATTTTCCATGCCGGAGTGGGTCCCACGCACATTGGCGCAATGAGCGTGGATCAATCCTGTGCCGAGAAGATCGCCGCAGCTCTCAGTGAAAGCGGCTTTGATGTAGATTGCTCCGGAAAAGTCATGTCCCTTGTCTGGGGCAAGCTGTTTATCAACATTGCCATCAACGCCGTCACAGCCCTGCTGGATGTAAAAAACGGCTTCATCTGCGACAATGCGCATGCTGCTGACTGCGCTGCCATGATGGTTCGCGAGGCCGTAGCCGTGGCCAATGCCTCCGGCATGGATTTTGACGCCGATGCTGTGATCAAAACCGCTATGGTAGCCGCCAAAAATACGGATGGCAATTGCTCTTCCATGCGTGCGGATACACTGAACAAGCGTCAGACCGAGATCCTTAAGATCAACGGCGCTGTCGTAAAAAGAGCTGCCGAACTGGGCATGTCCGCTCCTTATAACGAGCTGATCACCAGCCTCATTCTGGCTAAAGAGGATACTTATTGATCTATCCGGCTCTATCGCATAAAGCTTCGCCCGGGACATTTTTCAATGTCCCGGGCGTTTGTTATACGCGGGTATATTCGATCACACCATCAATCATGGTGTGATCCACCTGCACCTGATTCAGCAGCATTGTGTCCATATCCAGAATATTCCGATCCAGCACAATAAGATCCGCCAGCTTGCCCGGCTCTATGCTGCCTTTGATATTCTCCTCATAGGACTGATAGGCCGCGTTGAGCGTATTGCAGCGGATGGCCTCCAGAAGCGTGACCGCCTGTGTTTTATCGCACTGAAAATTCTTCACGCGGTCGTATCTGTTCACTGCCCCATCAATGATCTCAAATCCGCAGGGCGCAGACGGCGCATCCGAATGCAGAGAACAAACGATCCCTGCGTCCAGCATACTGCGCAGCGCACCAAAGAATTTCATACGCGCTCCATAAAACCGGGTCACATTTGCACCGATCAGGCAGAGAAGCCCCGCATTGACCGAGGGACAGATATTCATTTTGGCCATTCTGTTGATCAGATCCTGATCCACGATCGTGCAGTGCTCTATCCTGTGCCGACGTTCCGGCAGTGTTGGATCCTGCGCATAGGCCGCCTCATAGCCCTCGACCATATACTCGATTGCCTCATCTCCGATGGCATGGGCCGTACATTGACAGCCTGCGGCGTTGATCTTTTGGA